>CALKMS010000121.1 GCA_938091145.1 uncultured bacterium | reverse complement strand
TTTTTTAGCTTTTTCAATTTCTTTTCTCGAAGGGGGAAGCTTTCTTTGGTTGGTAATGAAGCCGGCCCAAAGACTGGTCAGTGGGGCAATGGTTGGATCAAAAAAACCGTTGGTTTCTCGTGCAGCTAACTTAGCTAATTTGATAAGCGCAGCAAGCTCGGGTGAGCATTTTTTTACTTTTTGGTCATTAAGTTTAGCTAATTCTGAAAACGAAGAAAAAAAGTTGGTTTGCCGATCAACTTCTTCCATAATTTTTTGGCTGCGGGAAAAAATTAAAGAGGAATTTACTCTATTAGCTGGATAGATTGTTATTTTTACATAAGTTCCAAGCTGAAAAAAGGTTTTCTCTTCCTTTAATGAAACCGGCTGGAAGGTAAAGAAGCAAGCTAAACCGAAAAGAAAAAAGGTAAGAACAATTAAGATTAAACTGGGAAAAACTTGCTTTTTCATTAGATATAATTATATTGTATCATTGAGGAGTTTAAACTTTTTTTGCGTGAGGGTGTGAGGAATGATTATAGTAGGTGTACCCCGAGCTCTTCTTTATTACTACTATTTTCCTTTCTGGAAAACTTTTCTCGAAAGCTGTGGGGCTAAGGTGATATTATCGCCGCCTACCAATAAGCGGCTGCTCGAAAAGGGGCTGGAGTTGGCGGAAAGCGAAATTTGTCTTCCGGTTAAAGTTTTTTTGGGGCACGTCCAGAGTTTAATTTCTCAGGTTGATTTTGTTTTAGTCCCTCGAGTGGTAAAACCGGAAAGAAGGAGCTATTCTTGTCCAAAATTGCTGGGTCTTCCAGATATGGTGAAGACATTGCTTCCTTCTCCTTCAGCTCTTCTTTTTCCTCTTCAGGATCGGGACAGAAAAAAAGAAATGGCTGAAGAATGGTTTGAAGTGGCTCGGAAACTTAAAGGATTAAGTTTCTGGAAATTTAAGCGTGCTTACTGGGAAGCTTTGAAAGCGCAGAAAAAAGCAGAGAAGGAAAAGAAGCGAGATTTCTATCCGAGAAACGGAGGATTGAAAATTGGTTTAGTTGGACATCCTTACATTTTGAACGACACCTACATTACTCATTCCCTGGTCAAAAGGCTGAGGGAACGAGGGGTTTATGTTTACCTTTCGGAAGAGGTAGAAAGCTCTCAAATTAGGAAAGCTACAAGAAAGTTACCTAAGCCTATTTTTTGGAGCTACGAAAAAGAACTGGTAGGTTCGGCTCTTTTCTGGATTCAAAATAAATTGATTGATGGTTTGATAATGGTTTACTCATTTGGCTGCGGTCCTGACTCTTTGACTCAGGTTTTATTGGAAACCGAGGCCTTTAAATATGGGGAGCTTCCTTTTTTGAATCTGGTTTTTGATGAACATACTTCCGAGGCTGGCTTATTGACACGACTTGAGGCATTCCTTGATATGCTTGCTTGGAGGAAATTGAATGCTAGTTAGCTCACCCCAAATGGGAAATGTCCATTTTTTTCTCCAAGATTTATTTGAGCGGTTGGGAGTTGATTACCTTTTCCCTCCGCCAAATAGCCGCAGAACAGTTGCTTTAGGAACGAGATTTGCACCCGAGTTTGCTTGCTTTCCTTTCAAGGTAACATTGGGAAACTTTATTGAAGCGTTGGAAGCGGGAGCTGATACTTTAGTGATGGTAGGAGGGATTGGCCCTTGCCGCTTTGGTTACTATGCGGAAACCCAGCGAAGAATCTTACAAGGACTTGGCTACCAATTTGAGATGATCATCATCGAACCTCCTTTAGCTCATCCTCTTCTTTTTTATCGCGCATTGCGTCGTCTATGTCCTTCATTGCCTCTATTTAAGATTTATCGGGAAATCAGGGCTTCTTTTTTTAAAGCTCAAAGCTTTGACTTTTTAGAGAAACGGGCTCTTGAAGTGCGGCCTGTTGAAATGGTTAAAGGCGAAACTGATAAGGTTTTGGCGCAAGTTTTTGAAGAGTTAAGTCGGGCAAAAACTGAGGAAGAAATAGTTGAGGCAAGAAAAAAAGGTTTTGCAAAACTAGAAGCAATAAGAACAAAAGGCAAACCCTGTTTGAAAGTTGGGTTAATCGGCGAGTTTTATTTGCTTTTAGAGCCTTTTGCCAATTTTGGGCTGGAGAGATTTTTAAATCAAAAAGGAGTTTTTGTTGAGCGGGCAGTTTATGTTACTGACTGGATAGGCCCTAGCAGTACTAATCCTGTCCAGGGAATTTCAAATGAAGAAATAGCACGAGCAGCTCATCCTTACCTTTCACATTTTGTTGGCGGTGAAGGTCGAGCGACCATTGGTCATATAGTGACCATGACCCAAAAAGGATTTGATGGATTAATCCACTTGACTCCTTTTACTTGCATGCCAGAGTTAGTTGCTAAAAGTATTTTCCCTAAAATCCAAAGTGACTTGGATATTCCCATTCTTTCGCTAATAATTGATGAACACACTGAAAAGACGGGCTTTTTGACGCGAATTGAAGCTTTTTTAGATTTACTAGCCTGGAGGAAGAACAGAAAAATCACTCCCCGAAGTACTTTTATAAATTGGCTTTCTAATAAAAGGGAGAAGAAATTAGCAACTTATGGTATAAAGAGGAGGTAAGATGGATGTTTACCTGGGAGTTGACGTTGGCTCGGTCAGCACTAACTTAGTCCTTCTTGACGACGAGGGCGAAGTAATAACCTATGAATACCTTCGCACTCAGGGGCAGCCAATTAGAGCGGTTCAAGAGGGCTTAAAAAGAATTTATTCTCGTCTTTCCTCAAATTTGGTAGTGAAGGGTTGTGGTTCTACTGGCAGCGCTCGTTTTTTGACAGCTGCAGTTATTGGAGCTGATGTAGTGAAGAACGAAATAATTTCTCATGCGTTAGCGGCTTTAAAGTTTGAGCCACAAGTAAGAACAATTTTTGAAATTGGCGGTCAGGATTCAAAAGTTACCTTTTTGAAAGACCAAGTAGTTGTGGATTTTGCTATGAATACCATTTGTGCAGCTGGAACTGGTTCTTTTCTTGATCATCAGGCGGCTCGCCTAGGATTGCCAATAGAGTCTTTTAGCGAATTGGCTTTGAAAGCTAAAAAAGGAGTGCAAATTGCGGGGCGCTGCACCGTTTTTGCCGAATCAGACATGATTCACCGACAGCAAACCGGCTATCCATTAGAGGAGATAGTTTATGGTCTCTGTCAAGCATTAGTCCGCAATTACTTAAATAACCTTTTAAAAGGAAAACCAGTAAACCCTCCTGTAGTTTTTCAAGGGGGAGTAGCAGCCAATAAGGGCATGAGGAGAGCTTTCGAAGAAGCTCTCGGCTTTCCGGTTGTAGTTCCTCCTTACTTCAATGTGATGGGGGCAATTGGGGTAGCTTTACTGACTCGAACATATATTCAAAAAACGGGAAAAGATACTAATTTTAAAGGTTTTGAAATAGTTGATTTTGCTTATGCTACTGAAAGTTTTTACTGTGACGGATGTTCCAATAATTGTGAGATTGCTGAAATCAGACAGGGAAAAAAAATTCTGGCTCGTTGGGGTAGTCGTTGTGGCAAATGGGAAATGGGAAACCTGGAAGAGTCTCAAGTTTTTTCTTTCCTTTAATTTTCTCTTTTGGCAACCATTACTCCACCTTTCCCGAGGCGCTTAATGGTGTAAAGGGCAAGATCAGCCTGTTCGATAAGTTCGGCTGCGTTTTTTCCATGTTCAGGAAAAGAGGCAATCCCAGTGCTAAAAGTGAGCCTCAAGTTGCCGTATTTTAGTTTACTGATTTTTTCGGCTAATCTTTTAGCTAAGCTGACTGAGCTTTCTACTGACGTTTCGGGCAAGATTAAAGCAAACTCATCTCCACCATATCGCGCTGCAATATCGCTCCCCCGCACTGTTTCTTTGATAATCTTTCCTGTTTCTTTGAGAATCTCATCGCCTTTTAAATGACCATAGGTGTCGTTTAAGATTTTGAAGTTGTCAAGATCAAAAATTAAGATGCTTAAAGTTTTCTTTGAACGGTTGGCTCTTTTGACTTCTTCTTCCAACCTTTCCCAGAAATAGGCATGGTTGCGAAGACCAGTAAGCTGATCGGTCAGTGACTTTTCCAAAGTCTCCTGGTATAAATGGGTGGTTTTTATAGCCAAAGCTATTTCATTAGCAATAGTTAAAGCGGTTTTCACTTCATTTTCAGTGTATTGGTGTTGGGTCTGATTGTTAAGACAAAGAATTCCAATTAGTTCTTCTTTAATTAGGAGAGGCAGAACTAGCGAATCGGTAATTTCTGGGTGAAGGCTTTTAAATTGAGGAGGTAAAGGGTTAACAAGGTGGAGATATTTTTTCTCGCGAGTTACCATCTGGGCAATCTCATTGCCTTGCTTTTTTCCTGTGCTTAATAAGTAAGGTTTTATTTTTAAGTTATAAGTTTTAGCAAGGCGGAGATGACCATCTTTCACCAAAAAAATTGAACCCGAGTAGGCATGAAGAACCCCGGCTGCTATTTTTAAGCTTACTTCTAAAATCTCATCCAAGGATAAAGTTGAAATACTGGCTTCAGCAATTTTAGCAATAGCTGAAAGCTCATTCACTAATTTTTTAAGGTTTTCTCGGACCTCTGCTTCTTTTATTATGGCTCGAAAGTGATGACTGGCAACACCCAAAAACTCTGTTTCCTCCAGGCTGAAAGGAGGTTTTCCATATTCTCTGACAGCTAAAAAAGCTCCCAAAACATCTTTTCCTTCTAAAACGGGTGAGAGAAGAAGAAAGGAGTTTTTGAATGGTTCAGTTTGCTTCGGCTTAAATTCCCTACCTAAAAAGGGGTAAAAACTAGATGAGCGTGAGGCGAAAGCCTGATAAATCCAGCTTTCTTTAGGAATCGGCGAACCGACTAGCCTTTCGTCTGTTTCATCGCTTGAAGCAGCGATAATTATTTTGTTTCCAACTTTTTTGAGATAGAAGATCTTTGCTTTTAAATAAGGCTTTAATTTACTTAGGATAAACTTGAAAAGACTTAGCTCATTTTTAAAGTGTTTCTCTGCACCAATAATTTTATCTAGGGCAGCATAAATATCTGCTTTAGTCTGAAGTTTTTCGATTTTTTCACTTTGCTTAGCACTCTCTTTCTGAAGAACTAAGGATAGGCTTATAGCGAGAGCACCGTTTATGGCGAGAAAAAAGCTGGGCAGCGGTGAATTAAACGCCGAAAACTCGAAAAAATTAGGGCTGTGGGTGAAGAGGTAAGTTAGATTTAAAAAAAGGATAGAGAAGAGCGTAAAGAAAAAGCAGGTTAAAGCTCCCGCTTGAATGGCTATTATAAAAAGGGGCAAGGAGAAAAGAAAGTAAGAATAAGATCTGATTGGGCTTTCCACCATAGAGGCAGTGAAGAAAAGAGTTAAAAAATCAAAAGCTCGCACCAAGGCGGCGATTTTTTGAGAGAGAAAATTAAGGGTAAGAAAAACTCCCAAGTTAATCAGGTTTAACCAAAGAAAAAAACCAAGAGCAGCTAATAAGCTAACATTGCCTTTGAGGTAAAGGAGAAAAAAGGTGAGAGAGAAAAAAAACCTGAAAAGCATTAGCCGTTTTTCAATTTCTTTTCCTAAGGATTCTGACATTTCTTCCCCGACTTGAATGATTTAGTAATCACATTTAATATATTAACACTTTTTGTAGAAAGTAAGTTTCAAAGAAATGAATCCAGCAAAGGTTTTACAGAAGGAAGAGATAGCTCCGGGAATATTTTTAATGAACCTTGAAACACCAAGAGTAGCGGCTAAAGCTCAGGCGGGCCAGTTTTTTGTTTTGCGGGTAGATGATAAAGGCGAGCGCATCCCCCTGACCATTGCTGATTTTAATCGAAAAGAGGGTCAGATTGTTACAGTTTTTCAAGTGGTTGGTCGAACTACAGCTAAATTAGCTGATCTCAAGGTTGGCGACGAACTTGCCACCCTGGTTGGTCCGCTCGGGAAGCCTACCGAGATCTCCCAATTTGGTTTCACCGTTTTGATTGGCGGTGGAGTGGGGGTAGCTGCTCTTTATCCTATTCTGAGAGAATTTAAAAAGGCTGGCAACTTCACTTATACAATCCAGGGCGCAAGATCTAAAGAGTTTTTGATTTGGGAAGAAAAGCTTTTGGCTTATTCTGATAAACTTATTTTAACTACCGATGATGGTAGCAAAGGGAGAAAGGGAGTGGTAACTGATCCCTTGAAAGAGGTTTTAGAAAAAGAAAAAGTTGATTTAGTTTTTGCCGTTGGTCCCAGTATGATGATGAAATTTGTTTCTGAAATTACTCGAGAATATGGGGTAAAAACAGTAGTTAGTTTAAATCCAATTATGGTTGATGCTACCGGAATGTGCGGAGCTTGTCGAGTTGAAGTTGGCGGAAAAACTTATTTTGGGTGTGTTGATGGACCAGATTTTGATGGGCATCAGGTTAACTGGGAGTTGCTTTTGGCTCGTCAACGAATGTATTGTGACGAAGAAGAAATAGCGAGAAAAAATAATGCCTAAAATTAAAGCTCAAGAACAATTACCAAAGGAGCGCATTCATAATTTTAATGAGGTGTCTTTTGGCTACACTCTTGAGGAAGGCCAAAAAGAAGCAGAACGCTGCCTTCAATGTAAAAGAGCTCCTTGCCGCCAGGGTTGCCCGGTGGGAATTGACATCCCAGCTTTCATTGCTCTCATAAAAGAAACAAAATTTTTGGAAGCTGCCTGGAAAATAAAGGAAACTAATTCTTTGCCCGCGATTTGTGGTCGGGTTTGTCCTCAGGAAATCCAATGCGAAAAATTTTGCACTTTAAGGCATAAGGACGAACCAGTTGCCATTGGGAGATTAGAAAGGCTAGTTGCTGATTTAGAAATTGAAAAAGGCTTTAAAATTCCTGAAGTGAGAAAAAAGTTGAAGACACCGGTGGCGGTAGTTGGTTCTGGTCCAGCTGGGCTTACGGTGGCTGGCGATCTGGCTCGACGTGGCTACCCCGTGGTCATTTTCGAAGCTCTACATCAGGCGGGAGGGGTTTTAGTTTATGGCATACCAGAATTTCGATTGCCGAAGAAGATAGTTCAGGCGGAAGTTTCTTATCTGGAGAGCTTGGGAGTGAGCATTGAGTTAAATACGGTGATTGGCCAGACTTTGAGCCTCGATGACTTGTTTAAAGAAGGCTTTAAAAGTATTTTCTTGGGTCTCGGGGCAGGAGCTCCTGTCTTTATGAAAATTGAAGGGGAAAATCTAAACGGTATCTATTCAGCTAATGAGTTTTTAACCCGGGTGAACTTAATGAGGGCTTATTTATTTCCTGAGTACGATACGCCGGTAAAAAGAGGGAAAAGAGTGGCGGTAATTGGAGGAGGAAATGTAGCTTTAGACGCAGCTCGAACTGCTTTGAGATTAGGAGCGGAAAAAGTTTATCTGGTTTATCGGCGGACCGAAGCGGAGATGCCAGCTCGGCAAGAAGAGTATGAGCATGCCAAGGAAGAAGGAGTGGAAATGCTTTTCCTTACCCTTCCGGTTAAGTTTGAAGGAAAAGATGGTTGGGTGGAGAAGATGGTGTGTATTAAGATGGAGTTGGGGGAACCAGATGAAACAGGTCGGCGCCGGCCAGTGCCAGTTCCTGGCTCCGAATTTTCTCTCGATGTCGATCAAGTGATTATTGCTATTGGTACCCGAGCTAACCCCTTGTTGATCAGCAGAGTTCCCGGCCTGCGGTTAAATGAAAGAGGATATATTAAGGTGAATGAGCGCGGAAGAACAAGTAAAAAGGGGGTTTTTGCTGGCGGCGATATCGTGACAGGTTCAGCAACGGTTATTTCAGCCATGGGCATGGGTAAGGTAGCTGCTCAAGCTATACACGACTACCTATCTTAGTGCCTATCAAAAATGGGAAGGACGACAAAGAATTTACTTCCTTGGTTAACTTTGCTTTCAACCCAGATTTCCCCTTCATGAGCTTCAACCAAATTTTTGGCAATGTACAACCCAAGGCCGGTCCCTTCAACTTCTCGGGTTAATTTTCGGTCAACGCGGTGAAACTTTTCGAAGATATATGGTATTTCAGAGGGGGCTATTCCTGGTCCAAAGTCTTCAACCATCACTAATATCCTATTTTTTTCTCTCCAGCCTTTAATAATTACTGGTTTATCGGGTGGCGAGTATTTCAAGGCATTGTCAATTATGTTGTTAAAAACTTGTTCGATTCGTTCGGGGTCAATGTTTATCAAGGGTAGCTCAGGGGAAAAGTTTACCTGAAATGTTCGTCTGCGGACGCTGAGATGAAAATTGGCAATTACTTTTTTAATTAAGTTTTCAAGAGAGACAGGTTGTTTTTTTAGTTCAATTCGGCCAGCTTCTATGCGGGAAACATCAAGAAGTTCGTTGATCATTTGGGCTAATTTATCAGCTTGCCGTTCGATAGCTTTTAAAAATTCTTTTCTTTTTTCTTCATTGAACTGGCTTTTGGGATTTAAAAGGAGAGAAACATACCCCTTTATGGTGGTTAAGGGAGTGCGAAGTTCGTGAGAGATAGCTGAGATAAAGTCTGATTTTGCTTCTTCTAACCGTTTAGCTTCAGTTATGTCTTCAAGAAGAACAACCATACCTGAGGTTGTTTTTGAGCTGGAGATTGGTGCCAGGGTGGCTCGGACATGTCTTTCTTCCAGCGGCAAAAGAACTTTAAACTCGAGTTGGCTGGCCGACCTTGTTTTTTTTACTTCGTCAATCCAGCTAACGGGATTAATCTGGGGAAAATCTAGAGTGTAGGGAAAAATATTGGAGTCAGCAAATAGAATCTTTCCTCTAAGAGAGGAAATCTTGGCACCAATCAGTTCTTCAACTTGGCGGTTTCCAGTCAGTACTTTCCCTTCTGAGTCTAAAAGCAGCAGACCGTTACCAAAGCTTTCCAAAATCTGACCGATTTCTTCCTTTTCTTTTTGGAAAGTTTGAAATTTTTGGTCTTCGCTAGAAATAAAGTATCGCAAAAGGAAGATAAGTCCAATAATCAACGCTTCTCTTTCTAATAAGGAAGAGAGCAAAGAAGTTAAGCCTTTATCGTCCAAAATGAGGCTAGAGGGGTAAAGCTTATATAAATGGAGGAAAAAGAGCAACAAATTTGAGACTAATGCGGTTAAAGTGAGAAGGAGGCTGAATTGATAAGAAATTACGATGCTGCTTCCACTAATCAGAAAAAGATAGAAAATTATTCCCAGATGGTTAAACAAGCCACCACTTAAGAAGTCCGCTGAAAAAATAATAATAAAGTCAAGAATTAATGAGGGAAGAGTAAACATTGAAAGGTACGTAGCTTTACTAATATAAAGAAGGGAGTAGAACAAGTTTGTCAATAAAAAAACCCCAAGTACCCAATGATAATAAAGTGGAAACAGAGGATCAGAAAAGGTTTTGAAAGCAATAAAAATCGTAGTAATGAAAAAAATTACCCAACGGATTGATAGCAAAAGACCAAATTTTCTTTGCTCGTCTTGATACTCAGAGCTTGAATTACTCATTATGAAAATTTTATCACAGTAGCTTTTTCACTCTTTTTACTCAGTTTTACTAATTTTTTT
>CALKMS010000120.1 GCA_938091145.1 uncultured bacterium | reverse complement strand
AACAAAAAGAACTTAAAGAATGTGATTAGTCTCATTTTGGAACATATGTACTCATTGGGCGATGAAGGCCCACCAGAAAAAGAGCTTGAAAAAGCCAAAAATCAAATAAAAAGTCAACTGGTGTTGAGTTTGGAAAGCACTTCAGCTAGAATGAACCGACTTGGACGGGCAGTGATGGCCAAGCAAAAAATCCTTCCGCTGAACAAAGTTATTGAAAAAATAGATCAGGTATCAGCCGAAAAAGTTAAAAGTTTGGCCAGAAAAATATTCAAGCCCTCACGGATAGTCGTAAGCATTATCGGACCAATAAAAAAAGAAAACATCAAAATCTGGTGAAACTATCACCTTTAATATAAATTTTAGTGATTAGTTGAGATTAGTTATTAGTTTAACATATAATTTAAAAACCTGAGGGTTATGCGATGATAAAAGTATTAGTCTGCGGCGCATCAGGCAGAATGGGAAAGGAAGTAATAAGAACTGTTTGCGGCAATCCCGACTTCGAGTTAGTTGGTGGAGTAGACGTAAAAAATATCGGAGCTGATTTAACAGAAAATGCAGGGCTTGAACCATGTGGAAAAGTAATTGAAAGTGATTTAGCCCAAGCAATTACCAACAATCACCCCGAGGTTGTAGTTGATTTTACCCACCCATCAGTTGTTTTCAACAATATTATTACAACTCTTAAAAGTGGTGCTCACATTGTTGTTGGGACCACAGGGATAAAGGAAGAAGAATTGCCAGAGATTGAAAATTTAACTCGGCAGACTGGAAAAAACGCTTTTATTGCTCCTAACTTTTCTCTAGGGGCTGTTTTAATGATTAAGCTTGCAGAAGTTACCGCTCGTTTTTTCCCGGAAGTAGAAATAATTGAGCTTCACCATGAAAAAAAGGCTGACGCTCCTTCTGGAACTGCCCTGATGACAGCTGAGATTATTGCTAAGGCTCGAAAAAAAGAACCAGAGATACCAGAGGGCAAAGAAGTGATACCTGGATGTCGGGGAGGAGAGGTAAAGAAAATCAGAGTTCATTCTGTTAGACTTCCCGGGTTATTAGCGCATCAAGAAATAATTTTTGGTGGTTTGGACCAGACTTTAACCATCAGACACGATGCTTTAAGTCGAAGATCATTTATGCCAGGAGTTTTAATGGCTATAAAAGCTGTCAGAGAAATTTCAGGGCTAACCGTTGGATTAGATAAGATTTTAGAAATTAAAGTTTGAGGAAAAATGTTTGGTAGTTTAATAACAGCTATGGTTACGCCCTACAAAAAGGATATGAGCCTCGATTTTGACTTAACAGAGCGGTTAGCTAATTTCTTGGTTGAGAATGGATCAGACGCCTTAGTTGTTTCTGGAACAACGGGAGAATCACCCGTATTGACAGAAAGAGAAAAACTAGATCTATTTCGAGCAGTTTCCCAAGCGGTTAAGGGAAAAGCCAAAGTAATTGCTGGCACAGGCAACTACTGCACTGAGGAAACAATCAACTTAACTATTAAAGCCGAAAAAATCGGGGTAGATGGTTGTCTTTTAGTCGTTCCTTATTACAACAAGCCTCCTCAAGAAGGCCTTAAAAAACACTTTCAGACAATTGCAGCCAAGACTAATCTCCCCATCATTCTTTACAATGTTCCTTCACGAACCGCCTGCAATTTAGAAGCTGAAACAACTATTGAACTTTCAAAGGTTGAGAACATCGTAGGGATAAAAGAAGCTAGTGGAAATTTAGTACAAATCGGAAAAATAATAGCTAACACTCCGAATGATTTTTTGGTTTATTCAGGAGACGATGCTTTTACCTATCCTATCCTCGCTTTGGGAGGAGATGGTGTAATTAGCGTCGCTTCTCATGTTGCTGGTCCTCAAATCAAAAAAATGATTGAACTTTTTAAAAAGGGAGAGGCTGAAAAAGCTCTCGAATACCATTTCAAATTGATGCCCCTATTTAAAATTCTTTTTTTAAAAACTAATCCCATCTTGACCAAAGCTTCAGTAGAGCTTATTGGTTTCCCTGTTGGTCCACCTCGCTTGCCATTAGTTGAAGCAACAAAAGAAGACAAAGAAAAACTAAAAAAACTATTGGAGGAAATAAGGACAATCAATTAATGTCAAAAAATGCACTCGAAATTATCCCCCTTGGGGGGCTAGGCGAAATAGGCAAAAATTCCATTTTAATAAAGTATGAAACCGCATCTTTACTTATTGACGCTGGTTTGAAGTTTCCGGAAGAAGAAATGTTGGGAGTTGATTTGGTTTTGCCTGATTTTTCTTACTTGAAAAGCCTGCCGGTTAAACCTTTGGGAATAATTTTAACGCACGGCCATGAAGATCATGTTGGAGCTTTACCTTACCTTTTTAAAGAATTTGACTTTCCAGTTTTTGGTACCCCTTTAACTATTAGCTTGGTGCGGGCAAAACTTGAGGAGTTTTCAATTACTGATCGACAGTTAAACACTGTTAAAGCTGGGAGTACAATTAAACTTGGTCCTTTTGAAGTCGAGTTGATAAATGTTAACCATAGCATTCCTGATGGTGTTGGTTTATACATTAAGACTCCAGTTGGAGGCATTGTCCACTCTGGTGATTTTAAACTTGATCCTGCTCCTATTGATGGCAGCCACACTGATTTAAACCGATTTTCTGAAATTGGAAAAGATGAAATCCTGGTTTTTTTATCCGACTCAACTAATGCTGAAGTTCCTGGCTTCTCTCCTTCTGAACGTTTGGTAGGAGAAACTTTAGAAAAAATTTTTCAGCAAGCAAAAAAGAAGATCATCGTTGCTTCTTTTGCTTCTCACCTTCACCGAATCAAACAAATTATTGAACTGAGTAAAGAGTTCAACCGAAAAATAGCAATCTCTGGTCGGAGTATGAAAGAAAGCATAGAAATAGGAA
Source organism: uncultured bacterium (assembly GCA_938091145.1). Classification (GTDB taxonomy): domain Bacteria; phylum Actinomycetota; class Aquicultoria; order SKW223; family CALKMS01; genus CALKMS01. The sequence goes on along the minus strand of CALKMS010000120.1, from coordinate 6,052 downwards.
GGCAGCTTCATTATTTTAATTTGCCAGACGAGATGATTGTTGAACCATTCAACATTAAACACTTCAACCCATCTGAAATCACTGTCATTTGCACTGGAAGCCAAGGAGAGCCTCTATCCGCTCTTCACCTTCTAGCTACTGAACAGCACCGTCACCTCGGTATTGATCCGGATGATACGGTTATAATTGCTGCTACTCCTGTTCCGGGCAACGAAAGAGCAGTTTCCCGAATTATTAATGACATTTTTAAAATGGGAGCGAAAGTTTTTTATGAAGATGTTTCTCGTGTTCACGTTTCTGGTCACGGCTATCAAGAAGAGCTAAAGCTCCTTATTAGTATCATTAAGCCTCAGTTTTTTGTTCCTATTCACGGAGAGTACCGTCACCTTGTTTATCACTCGCTGATAGCCCAAGAAGTAGGTTTGAGAGCTGAGAACATTTTTATTTTGGAAAATGGCGATGTTTTGAATGTCCGTCCAGGCTCAGCTTATATAAGTAAAAACATAGGGGCAGGTCAGATATTTGTTGACGGATTGGGTATTGGCGATGTTTCTGACTTGGTTTTGAGAGACCGAATGAAATTAGCCTCAGACGGCATAGTTGTAATAGTTTTGGGGGTGAAACAACCACGGGGTGAGCTGATATATGGACCGGAAATTATTTCTCGAGGACTTATCCATCCCGAAGACTCAAATGAACTTTACAATCAAATCAAAGAAGCAGTTCTTAGCTTCTTTTTTGAGGCTGCTCGGTTTAAGCTTGTGGAAAGGACTGCTTTAAAAGAAGAAATTAAAAATACTGTTGCCCGAACCATATTTAAGCTAACAAAACGTAAGCCAATAATAGTGCCTCTGGTTATTGAGCTCTAATGAATTATTGGTTAATTGTTTTTTTAGCAGTGGTCCAAGGGGCTACTGAATTTATTCCGATAAGTAGTTCAGCTCACCTGGTGATCATTCCAGCTATCTTAAAGTTGCCCCAACCTCCACTTTTCTTTGATGTCAGTCTTCATTTCGGTACTCTTCTGGCGCTTTTGATTTATTTTCGGGGGGAAATTATAGACTTTTTTAGTTTAAAGAAGAAAAATTTTCCTCTTCTTAAAGCAATATTAGTTGCTTCAATCCCAGCCGTTTTGTCAGGTTCCCTTGCGCACGATTTTTTTGAAAGCTTTTTTAGTCGAGCCTTCTGGGCCGCATTGTTTCTAACCATTAACGGATTGATTTTGTTTGCCGCTCAATGGCTAGCTGTTTCTAGCAAGGAAGGGATAGAAATCAATTTTTTTGAAGCCTTAATGATCGGAGTGGCTCAAGCTTTTGCTATCTTCCCAGGCATATCTCGTTCGGGAGCCACCATTTCAGCAGGAATCCTTTTGGGTCTGAAACGCGAAGAGGCCGCTCGATTTTCTTTTATTTTGGGAATTCCCATAATCTTTGGCAGCTTTGTATTCGAATTGAAAAAAATATTGTTTAGCCCGATTCCACTAACACTAATCTTGGTTGGCACTTTTTTCTCTTTTTTAACGGGTTATCTTGTCATTGATTTTCTATTAAAATATTTAAAGAAAGGAAGTTTATATCCTTTTGCCGTTTATTGCTTACTTGTGGGGGTTGCAGGCATCTGGTGGCTAAAATAAAAAAAGAAAAACTCAATGAAGTTGAATACTATGCCGATGTTTATGCCATAATCCTTGCAACTCTAGCAGTTTTTTTGATATTTTCTCTTTTTGGTAACTATACCGGAATTGTTGGGCGTTACACGGCTTTTTTTCTAAGCTGGCTTTTTGGTTGGGGACGATTTTTGCTTCCTTTCCTTCTTTTGGCAATCTCAGGAGTTCTTTTACTACATCGAAAAATCTACTGGAACGACGTTTTACTAGGCCTATCTCTAATTGGGATTTCGCTTTTAGCTCAAAGCCACATTCTGGTACCTCTTAACAAGATGTATGCGCCTACCTATCTAACAAAGTATGGTGGTTTTCTAGGTTTTATTCTCTCTTATCCACTTGTCTATTTACTTAAACCTATTGGGGCAACCGTTATTCTTGTTGGTCTTTTTCTAATCGGAATTGTTTTAACTGTCCGAAAGCCTATCAAAGAATTTATTAGGCTTGGTAGAAAAAAACCTGATCTAAAACATCAAATATTGACCAAAAACGCTGATTTGGCAGGGGGAACAGAAGCAACCTTTATGGAAGAAACCATTCCGATTACAACCGAAGAAAAAACTGCCTCTTTAAAAACTTTAGAGAAGCCTTTTCGCGAAGAAAAAACGGAACCGCTTAGCGAAGCAGTTTTAGCTCCCTTGGAAATAATAAGAAAAGAGGGAGTCGAAAAGTATTTGCTATGCTCAAGAGGTAAGAGAAAGAAATCAGCAACGGAAATGAAGGCAGCCTTAGAAAAAACCTTAAGAGATTTCGGAGTTGGGGCTTCGATTGAAAACGTGGTCGAGGGTCCAACGGTAACTCGTTTTGAAATTCAGTTAAAGCCGGGAGTAAAGGTTAACAGGATTTTAAATATTGAAGAAGATATTGCTTTAGCTCTTGCTTCTCCTGATTTAAGAATTTTAGCTCCCATTCCAGGCAAGTCAGCTGTTGGAATTGAAGTTCCCAACGTTTATCGTTCTTTTGTTTATCTTGGTGACCTCGTCAGAACACCTAATTTTCAGGAAGCTTCGTCGCCTTTAGCGGTAGCCATTGGTCAAGAGATTACAGGTGATCCCGTTGTAATTGACCTAAAAGGTCTGCCTCATCTTTTAATTGCTGGCGCAACGGGCTCGGGCAAAAGTGTTTGTTTGAATGCTATTATCACTTCTATTCTTTTGAGAGCACGGCCAGATCAAGTGAAATTTATCATGATTGACCCTAAGCGAATTGAGTTAAATCTTTACAACGATATACCCCATTTAATCGCTCCGGTAGTGGTTAATCCCAAACAAGCGGCGGCTGCCCTGGCTTGGGCAGTTGAAGAGATGGAAAAGCGATTTGAGCTTCTTTCTGAAACCAAAACGCGCCATCTTGATTCTTATAACAAAGAAGCAAAAGAAAAACTACCATATTTAGTGATAGTGCTCGATGAACTTGCCGATTTAATGATAATAGCAGCCAAGGAAGTAGAAGACGCGATTTGCCGACTGGCTCAAATGGGTAGAGCTGTTGGAATTCACTTGGTAGTAGCTACTCAGCGTCCATCGTCAGATATCATAACCGGTTTAATTAAAGCTAACATAACCTCTCGAATTGCTTTTGCTGTTTCTTCTCAGGTTGACTCCCGCGTTATTTTGGATAGCCCAGGAGCAGAAAAACTAGTTGGCAAGGGAGATATGCTTTTTGTTACTCCCTTTTGGCTAAAACCTCGCCGTTTGCAAGGAGTTTATGTTTCGGAAAATGAAATCGAAAAAGTTGTTGAATATTGGAAGGCTCTCCTTGAGCCCCAATATGATTTTAAAGTAGTTGAAGTCAGCCGTTTAAAACCAATTACTTCTGGCGAGGAAGATACTCTTTTCAATGAAGCGGCTGAGCTTGTTATTATCACTGGCAAGGCTTCAGTAACTTACCTTCAGAGAAAATTAAAATTAGGATACGCCCGAGCTGCTCGCCTAATGGATTTATTAGAGGAAAGAGGAATTGTCGGACCCGCCCAAGGCAGCAAACCAAGGGAAGTCTTGCTTACTTTATCGGAGTGGGAAGAAATTAAACAAAATCAAGCGGAGATGAGATAAATTGACTATTGGGCAAAAGCTGTCGGAAAAAAGAAGAGAACTTGGGAAAACCATCAAAGAAATTGAACTTGTTTTAAAGATACGATCTTCTTATCTTGAAGCGCTAGAAAACGACGATTTTGACAAGCTTCCATCACCAATTTATGTTCGAGCCTTTCTCGCTGACTATGCTAGCTATTTGGGCTTAGACAAAGATAAAATCCTAGCTGAATTCGACGCTTTTTATTTACCGAAGCCTGAGGAAGAAAAGTTGAAGCCTTCAAAACTTGCTTTACCTGAATGGTCAGGGGCTTTTTTAGCTTTACTTTTTCTAGCTGGTTTGTTTTCCTGGGGTCTCTACTATTTACTTTCTTATACAAAAACTGAGGCGCCTATTCAAAAGCCTCAAATAAAAGATAAAACTACCACCCCTAATCCCGTTCAATCAGTTGAAACAACCCCTCCATTGGAAAAAACCACTTCAACGGAAAATTTAGCTCCCGTAATCCCCAAAAAGGTTACAGTGGAAGTAAGAATAACCGGCCCCGTTAGCTGGATCAGAACAATCATAGATGGTGAAAAAGTTTTTGAAGGCATAATGCGAAAAGGCGACAAAAATAAATGGGAAGGGGAGGAAGTAAGGTTACGAATTGGAAATGCTAGTTCAACGGAGGTTAAAGTTAATGGTAAGATTGTTAAACTTGAGCGAACAGCGAGTGGAGTAGTAGAGAAAGTGTTTCGAGGAGGTAATAATGAGTAGTGACCAAAAGTTTTTTATTGCCCCAGAAAGTGATATTAAAAAAGGGTTAGTTTCCGATGTTTATTTCAGCCGCATTTCTGAGGTTCTTAAAGCCTCGGGCATCAATCCTTTCACAAAAGGAGAAGTAAGAGCTGGAAGTCTACCTAATAACTGGCGATGGGCAGTTTTTGCCGGTCTTGAAGAAGTTTTACGTTTGTTTGAAAACTTTCCCGTTGATATCTATGCATTAGAAGAAGGAGAAATATTTTACTCTGAAACCCCGGTTTTACGAATCGAAGGAAAATACTTGAGTTATGCTGTTTATGAGACAGCTCTACTTGGTTTCCTTTGTCAAGCTTCGGGCATTGCTACTATGGCTGCTCGTTGCAAAAAAGCAGCAGCCGGGCGACCGGTTTACAGTTTTGGAGCCCGCCGAATGCATCCCGCCATTGCACCTATGATCGAAAGAAATGCCTTTATCGGGGGTTGTGACGGCGTAGCAGCTATTGAAAGTGCGCAGTTTATAAATGAAGAGCCAGTAGGAACAATGTCTCACTCGTTTATTCTCTGTTTTCAAAACGAAGAAAAGGCCTTCAAGGCTTTTCATAAAGTAATGCCACCAAACATTAAAAGAATTGCTTTGATTGACACTTTTCAAGATGAGAAATTTGGAGCCTTAACAGCAGCTGAAGCAATTGGTTCTGACCTTTTTGCCGTCAGACTTGACACACCTTCCTCGCGTCGAGGAAATTTTCTGAAAATTCTTGAAGAAGTTCGTTGGGAACTGAATTTAAGGGGGTACACAAAGGTAAAGATTTTTATCAGCGGCGGATTAAACGAAAAACTAATTACTGAGTTAAACAAATATGCAGATGCTTATGGCGTTGGCACAGCTATCAGCAATGCTCCAGTTATAGATTTTTCTTTTGATCTAGTCGAAGTTGATAATAAGCCAATAGCTAAAAGAGGTAAAACTTCCGGCGCCAAACAGGTATATCGCTGTTTAAGTTGCTTTCGTGAGTATGTTGTGCCTTGGGATGTTAAAAAGAATGTCTGCGACTATGATAATAAAAAACTAGAACCTCTTTTAAAACTATGGATGAAAAAAGGAAGGCTAGTCAAAAAACTTCCTTCACCGCGAGAAATAAGAGAAAGAACTCTAAAGAACCTAGATAAATTACAAATAGATTTATGAGAAAAAGGATTATTTTGCAAACTCTTTTTATTTTGAGTTTTCTATTTCATTCCAATTTTTCTTCAAATTGTTTAGCTGCTTTAGCTGCCAAGCCTCAGATTTCTGCTAAATCAGCAATCGCTGCTGAATTAAACAGTGAACAAATCCTTTTTCAAAAAGACATTAATACCAAAAGGCCAATTGCCAGCACAACTAAAGTAATGACTGCTTTGATTGCTTTAGAAGAGCTTTCTTTAGATCAGATTTTAACTGCTACTCCAAAAGCCACTTCGGTTGGTGAAGCTGAGATTTACTTAGAGCCTGACGAAACAATGACAGTGGAAAACCTTCTTTATGCGATGCTTTTGAGATCAGCTAATGATGCAGCTATGGTTTTATCGGAAGGCGTGAGCAAAAACAAGAATTTTATTGACTTGATGAAC
>CALKMS010000119.1 GCA_938091145.1 uncultured bacterium | reverse complement strand
TAAACCTTTGCGCAACAAATCAGCAACTAAAGATGCTTCTTTTATTTTAAGTCGCCAGCTCAGAAAAAGATAAAAAACAAACCCTAAAAAGAAAGCCAACAAAAGGCCGATTAAATCAGTCAAAAGCTTTTTTGGCGCGTTAGATGACCAATAAATGGAGGCAAAAACAACCATCAAAACTGACATCCCACCTGTAGCTGTTAAAATTCTCAGACTGATCTTTAAAAGTTCGCGGCCTTTAAAAAAAAGAATTTTACTTCTTAAAAGATAAACCAAGATGCTGGTCATAGCCAGGTAAGTTAGGGCTTCGCCCAACGCCAAACCAGGCAAGCCAATTAGCCTAACCAATCCGATGTTAAGCAAGGCATTTAAAGCAACCCCAAAAAGGTTAACTTTGGTCGGAGTAGCGGTGTCTTTAAAAGCGTAAAAGACTCTCGCAAAAAAAACAAATGCGGAAAAAAACAACAAATCAATGGCAAAGAAAGCCAAAATTGGAGCTGTTTGCCTAGTGGCTACGGGGTCAAAGGCACCGCGCTCTAAAGCCACCCTGATAATTTGCTGACTATAGATAAGAAAAAAAGCCGATGCCGGCAAAATAACAAACATAATTATGCGCCAGCCTTGAGCAATTTGGTTTCGTAAACGCTCAAAGTCTTCCTCGCTCACTGACTGGCAAAATTGGGGAAAAAGAACCATGATCACCGGAACAGCCAGAACCCCATAGGGAAGGTAAAAAAACGCTCTGGCATATTGATAGGCAGTTAAACCTCCGGTGAAGGGGAAAGCCAAATTGTTATTGACCGTCACCATTAACTGATTTGATAGGGTGTAAACAATTAATGGCAATCCCATAGCTAATATTTTCTTAAGAGCGGGGTCTTTTAAATCGAATCGCCACTGCCAACGGTAATTTAGCCGCCAAACTGCCCAAAACTGGACAAAAGCCATTGAAGCCACCCCCAAAGTGGTGCCTGTGGCTAAAAGCGTCAAAGCTAACTGAAAATTAGAATGGATGAAAGGTAAAAAGAGAAAAAGGACAGTAAAAATAGTAACAAAATTATTCAAAATAGGGGAGGCAACCACCGCGTAAAAACGCTTGTGAGCATTTAAAACACCAGTGAAAACCGTGCAGAGACCATAAAAAATAATTTGGGGAATAAAAAAACGAAAAAAGAAAAGGGCAAGAGCAATGTTTTCTGTCTTAACCGTTAAGGTTTGAACTCGAACAAAAGGATAAGGAAAAATAACACCGATAATGGTTATAAAAACGAGAAAAACCAACAAAACATTGGTAACATTGTTAATCATTTGCCATTTTTCTTGTTCCTTTTTTTGGGTAAGGTAGTCAACAATCAGTGGTATAAAAGAGACCGAGAGGATGCCGCCAGCAATTAACTCATAAATCATGTTTGGCATCACGTTGGCCAAGTTATAAGAGTCAGCCAAACGAGTAGCACCCAAAGCATAAGCTAAAACAGCGACTTTCAAATACCCAGTAAGGCGGCTTACCGCCACAATAAAGGAGGTAAGCGAGGTGGTCTTAGTTAAAGAAGGGGCTTCTTCCATAAGAAAATTTTAACCAATCCAAGAATTATAAGCATCTTTTTTAAAAGCTTCGGCCAAAACTTTAAAAAAGACTAAGCTGAGCTGGTTCTTTAGGTGGCTCTTCTTTTAAAATCTCTTTCAGAGTTTGAAAGTCCTCGGCAAAAACACTTAAAAGATTGGCGTTGCGCAAAATAGCAGCTGGATGATAGGTGGGAAAGATATAATAATTGGAAGCGTGAAACTTTTTGCCTCTCAACAAGGTAATACCAGTGCTTTTACCCAGAAGAGCTTTAGTGGCGTGATTGCCTAAGGCAACAATTACCCGAGGTTTAATAATCTCTATTTGCTTGTTGAGATAACGAGGAACGCAAATTGAAACTTCTTCTGGCTCCGGGTCACGATTTTCTGGGGGACGGCATTTAACCACATTGGTAATGTAAACATCGGAGCGGTCCAGACCAATTGAGTTAATCATTTTAGTTAAAAGCTTGCCAGCAGGTCCAACAAAAGGCTCGCCCTGAACATCTTCCCAATAACCAGGAGCCTCGCCCACAAACATTAGATCAGCTTTTTCGCTTCCCACCCCAAAAACTACTTGGCGTCGGCCTAACTTGCTTAAAGGGCAGGCTTGGCATTCTAGTGCTTCCGCTTTTAACTCTGCCAGGGTCATCACTTCACCCCACAGGTTGAACAATTAATTGAAGAGCAGCTGCTACAGGAAGAAGCCAGGGTTTTGCCTTCGCTTCCTCGAGCTGAAAAGTTAGAAATAAGCTTTTTAGCTCTTCCGCCACATTTAGGGCAGAGAATTTCCGCTTCTTTAAAACCCAAAACTAACTCTTCAAACTTATGCCCACATTTTAAGCAACGATACTCAAAAACCGGCATGTATTTATTTTAAACAAAGCTCATGAGAAAGCAAAAGCTAAGGTTTTTAGTTTGCTAAAAGAAGGCGCCCAGCCTCCTCTAGTTTAAACTCCTCAGGTGCCGCCGAAGCCAATCTTCACCTGGCCTTCTTCGAGAATGACTGGAACAACTCTTTTCCCCTGGCTGTGTTTAAGCATTTCCTCAAGTGCCTGAAGGTTTAGTTCCACATTGCGATAATCAACTTCATAGCCTTGAGCAGCGTAAACTCGCTGCGCTTTTAAGGTGAAAGGTCAGGTGTCCTTGCCAAAAATCACCACTCTTTTTCCCATTTAACCTCCTAAAAATGTTTTTTACTATTTTCGACTGAAACCTAGTCAACCCAATTAACCACTTCACTCAAAGGCTTGCGAGAAGGCTTACGGCCTTCGTCAGCCGGATAACCAACGGGCAAAATTGCCAATGGTCTGAGGTGAGAAGGTAGCTCTAGAATTTCGCTTACCGCCGCTTCATCAAAAGCCCCCACCCAGCAAGAGCCAAGGCCCAAATCGCAAGCCGCCAGCAAAATGTTCTCGACCGCAGCGGCAGTATCCTGGAGAGCATAAACATTTTTGCCGCGCTCACCATAACCTCTTGAAGCCTGCGCTAAATCAGCTGCCACCACAATTACCGCCGGGGCATCAGCAACAAACTCTTGATAATAAGCAGCCTGGGCCAAAGCTTTTTTTAGTTCGGGTTTTAAAACTACAAAAAAACGCCAGATCTGAAGATTACCAGCGCTCGGAGCTTCGACCGCTGCCTCAAGCAACTTTTCTATTAACTCTTTTTTCAATTTCTTTCCCTTTTCAAAACGCCGAACACTACGCCTTTTCTTTATAACTTCAAATAACTCCATCTTCTCTCCAAAAAACTTTTAATTTACTGCTTACATTATTTTCAATTATAATAAAAAAAATGGCTAATATTTTGGAGGTTAAAAACCTAACCGTTGAAGTTGACGGCAAAAGACTTCTTAAAAGCCTTTCTTTCTCCATTGAGGAAGGCGAAACTGTGGCTTTATTTGGCCCTAATGGAGCAGGAAAATCTAGCTTGCTTTATACTATCTTAGGTTTTCCTAACTACAAAGTCAAAGAAGGAAAAATCCTTTTTAAAGGAAAAGATATAACCGACTTTCCTGTTAACGAAAGAATTAAAATTGGGCTAGGAGTTTCTTTCCAAAACCCGCCACGCCTAAGGGGAGTCAAGCTCATTGATATGCTTAACCTGGTTGGAAAAGAAAAAAACGACGACTACCAGACTCTTGCATTGCGTTTAAAAATGGATGGCTTCCTTTTTCGCGACGTTAATCGAGGTTTTTCTGGTGGAGAAATCAAGCGCTCAGAAATTCTCCAGCTTTTAGTTCAACAACCTGATTTAGCCCTACTTGATGAACCAGATTCCGGTGTCGACCTCGAAAACATTGAGCTAGTAGGGAAAGAAATTGAAGAACTAATAAAAGACCGCAGTGCCCTTCTCATTACTCATCACGGTCACATCTTAAACTACATCTCGGCTGACCGCGCTCTTGTTCTTTATGAAGGACGTTTAGCTTGTCAAGGAAAGCCTGATAAGATTTTGGCTGAAATTAAAGAAAAAGGTTACTCAGGGTGTGTTGAATGCCCAGAATGTCAAAGAAACTAGCCGAAAAACTCAAAAAAGCCGAAGAAGCCAAAGAGAAAAAGCCCCTTTTAGGGCCAGAGGTTGATATTGAAAAGTTTACAGAAGAAGCTGAAACAGAGGTAGAAAGTTTAGAAAATTTGCCTGAAGAATACCAGGAAGATGCCCTGCGAGCCGGCGTTGTAACAAATGAGCAAGGTCGTGCTGGCACTTTTTTTCAAATTAACCAAAGTGTCCTTTGCGCCCGAACCAAAGAGGCAGGACTAGAAGTTTTAAGCACCACTCAAGCCCTGGAAAAATACGACTGGCTTGAGGATTATCTCTGGGAAGCAGTGGCCCCTGATGCTGATAAATACACTGCTTTAACCGCTCTTAAGCCTCATCATGGCTACTTTATCCGTGCCAAAAAAGGGGTCAAATCAACTTTTCCCTTGCAGGCCTGTCTTTTTATCAGCAAGCAAGGCGTAATTCAACGAGTTCACAACATTATCATTGCCGAAGAAGACTCTGAACTTCACATTATTACTGGGTGCACCACCTCCCGCCACGTATCAAGCGGCTTTCACATCGGTATTTCTGAGTTTTTCCTCAAAAAGGGAGCGAAAATCACCTTTACTATGATTCACAATTGGGCTCCTGAAGTAGAGGTTCGCCCTCGCACCGGAGCTATTTTAGAAGAAGGAGCTACTTTTATCAGCAACTACATTTGCTTGCGCCCCGTTAACACCCTCCAGCTTTATCCCACTGCCTACCTTAAAGGAAAGGGCAGCCGAGTAAGATTTCAAAGCATCCTCTACGGTCAAAAAAACTCTGTGATGGATGTTGGCTCAAGGGCTGTTTTGCAAGCAGTAGATACTAAGGCCGAGATCTTAAGCCGAGTGGTCGCAACTGACCAGGCTCAAATAACTGCCCGAGGCCATTTAAAGGGGGAAGTTAATGAAATAAAGGGTCACCTCGAATGCCAGGGTCTTTTGCTTTCCCCCCAATCAAGCATTGTTGCCATTCCTGAACTTGAAGCTCGAGCTGAAAAAGTGGAACTATCGCACGAAGCAGCCGTGGGTAAAATTGCTGAAGAGGAAATTCTTTACTTAATGTCTCGTGGTTTAACTGCCGATGAAGCCACCTCTTTGATTGTTCGGGGCTTTTTAAATGTTGACATTGAAGGCTTGCCCCCCGCTCTGGAAGCCGAGACCCGCAAGCTGTTGGAGATGGATCTGGAGAAAATCCTTTAGGCTTGGAAAGCTGTTTTAATTTTTCTTCGCTCCTAAAGTTTTAACTTTGAGGCTCAAAACAGTCAAATTATTTGTTTTAAAATTAAAAAGATGAAAAAAAGGGTTGTTGTCGCAATGAGCGGGGGGATAGATTCTTCGACCACCGCTTTTCTGCTAAAAGAAAAAGGTTTTGAAGTAATTGGAATAACCTTGAAGCTATGGTCTATCGATGATTCGCTTACCAACCAATGCTGTGGAGTTCAAGCTGCTAACGAAGCAAAAATTGTCGCTGAGTTTCTCAAAATTCCTCACTATACCCTGGATTATAGTCTGGAATTTAAAAAAGAGGTAGTTGATTACTTTCTCCGAGAATATGCTCAGGGAAAAACGCCAAATCCCTGTATTCGTTGCAACCAGTTGATCAAATTTGGGCTTCTTTTTGCTCAAGCCAGAAAGCTGGGAGCGGATTTTTTAGCAACCGGCCACTACGCCCGCATCGAGAAAGATCCTAAGCTTGGCTGGGTGCTAAAAAGGGGGGTTGATAGCAAAAAAGACCAGTCTTACTTCCTTTACCGCC
>CALKMS010000118.1 GCA_938091145.1 uncultured bacterium | reverse complement strand
TTTGCCCATGAGCTAAAATTGAGCTATTTCTATACTTAAGAAAATTTCTGAGCCCGTCCCTCCGATTCAAAAATATTTTTCCAAACTCATCTCCCAAAATATTAAGTAATTCATATTTAGGAGTGAGGGCTAATTTAATTTTACCATCCTGGCGGTCTCTGTATTTCTCGCAAAAATTCCTGGCAGCAGGAAAAAGCGAGGAAGGATCAACGTCAGAGCCTTCAATTCCGTATTTGATTTTAAGTCTTAATTCAGCCAGCATCTCAATTGTTCTATAGATACGACAAACCGCGTCGTCATATCTTTTGACTTTGGCTCGTCTTCTGGCATTATAAAAAAGGTCAATAGCTTTTTCGTATCCAGAGCTATCTCGCCTTCTTCCTAAAACCTTTTCCAAAAAAATAACCTGCTTTTGATACTCTACACGATATTGATTCAGAATCTTAAGAGCTAATTCATGCTCAAAATCATCCCAGGCATTAAACGCCCGACACAAGAGATATATTTTACTCAATATTGCTTCTTTTCCGACAAGCGCAGGAAATTCTTTCTGAAAATCCTCCAGCGTCATTAAAGCAATATAATACAAACCATATTCAAAATAAGCCTTAATTTCCCTAATTTTTGCATCCCATAAGAAAAGCTGGGGAGAATTCAATCTTGAAAACTGAGTTCCATCAACAATTTTTAAAGCGTTTTCTCGAACCCCTGAAGCAAAATACAAACTAAGCCCTTCTCTTGCAGCAAGAAAAGCAAGAGCCACTGACATAGACTTGGTGCCACCAGTATAGTCAATAATTACTTCTCCATCGAAAGTTCGACGAATCTCATTTAAAGCTTTTTCTGCCTCTTCGTAGCAAGAATCTATGCTATCAACATCAGAAACAATGTAAATTGAGTAGGTAGGTTTGAAGTTAAGCTGGCTCAATATTGAAGGTTTACCATCGAAAGTTTCTTCAATTTGGCGATAAGATTCTTTAGAGGCGATAAAAAAAACGACTTCAGGCTTGTGATGTTTAATTGAGCTGACAATAGGCTCGGGACTTCCTCCAACAGATATTATCAATGCTTTTTTCACCTTAATCATCCCTTCATATACTTGAACGTGTCATACCCATCCCCATTGTTGTCTTTTGACCAGTCCCAGCGTAAAAAGCAAACTTCGCTAAAGCCAAAACAATCGGCGTGTTTACTTTTTGGAATTTTAACAAACTAAAACGACAAGAACCTTTGAAGCCCTGCAAAGCTACATCTCCGACATCAAAAATTTCAGTCTTCAGTCTGTAAGAAGAAACTACTAAGCTGGAATTAACATATTCAATTAAAGAACTTTCATCGAAAGTCCTTTCAGAAAAAGCATTCCACTTCCTAATATAACTTCGAAAAACAAGAGAGGGATCTGGAAAAAGATAATTAATATCTCCCCGACGAAAGGTAGTTGGAGAAACAAACCTTAAAACAAAACTAAAAGGCAAACCCGATTTCAAACTTTTAGCAGTTTCCTGGGCTTCATCCCACAAAGCACCGAAGGAAGAAAGATTGCCCCAGCTAAATCTATTTCTCTTCTCTAACTCAACATTCTGAACAATAAATTTTTTTCCATCTAATAAAACCTGTTTTTTTTCGGCTGACATCGGAAAAATAGCTTTTGCAAAAGAGTCAAAAACATCCTGAGTTAAAATTGTACACCTAAACCAGTAACCAAAACCTTTTACGACAAGTCGCTTAGTCGAAGTTCTGCCAAAATTGCCAAAAAGAGGCGAAATTGTAAATGGTTTTATCGAACTTGATTCATGACAGGCGGAAGCTATAGCTGAATCACCTTTTTTTAAAATTTCATAAAACAAGGGTTGAAGAAAACGATTTATGGAAGATGTTATTTCATAAGTTTCTAAAGGCTGAAGGTGAATAACCAAACTAGCAAGCAATTATATCTCCTTCATTGTTACTTTTAGCCACCCTAAAGGTAAAACATCCTGAACCAGCTTAACAGACCTAATAGGTCGGGCTAGTCTATGAGCAACTATTCTGACAAGTTCTTTAAAAGAGTCGTTCATACTTAAAGTCACTGCTTCGAAGCCTGAACCCCAGCCCAATCGCAAAGGAAAAGTTAATTCGTTCGTATTATTCACGATTTCCCGAACTTTCGATTGAAGGTTAGAATAAGCTTTTATCGCGCTGCTACCCACCAACCTTTTAAGCTCATTTTCCAGATTCGCGTAGTAAAATTTACGACAACTTTCAACAATCTCCTCTGCTGTAATTTTATTTGAACTTTTGCCTGACATCTCCATATAGTTTTGTAAATCCGTATCCATTCTTAATTCTGCCTTAAAAGTCTGGTTAAAAACCGCCTCGATTAAAATTTGATACTGGTCTTTCTCCCAGCGTCCATTGCGAAACGTGTGCACAGAAGCATTCAAAACAACGGTTTGCAAACTTTCAAAGGTATCAGATATTTTTAGAGCTTTAAAAGGATCATCGCCAGCATCCCTCGAACGAAGAACTTTGTTTTCCCACTTGTTTGTTCTTAAATCCCGTAAATTTTGTTTCAAAAGATTATTTAAATCAGGTCGATAACGATCAAACAATATAGCGGTTCTTATTGCGCCTTTTAAAGAGCTTCCAGGAACAAAGGGTCCGTTCAAGCCTCGCTGAAAAAGTTTTACTGGTAACAAATTAAGCGGATCGTTTGATTTTTCCTGGTAAAAATTATTTACCGCTTTAGAGACAAGAATTGAGAAAGAAGAAACTTCTTTCAACAAAGAAGGGTCACTTTTGGTCAATTTGTTAACAAGAAAGTTTTTGTAAGAAACTATATTAGTTTCTAGCATTCTTAAGATATTGTCACGTTCAGCTTGACTCAAAAACAAAAGGAGCTTGTCTAAATCCAATTTGTAAAGCTTTTGAGAAATAACATATTCGTATGCATTAATCTCCTCGCCCGAACCAATGTGAATTGGAGATAAAGCTTCGCACTCTAAAACGTATCTCTTCATACTAGCCTCACTCCGAGTGGATAAGCATATGCATAATGTTTAACTTTGTCGTCGTATGGGTATATACCTGAAACTAAAACTCCATAATAGTCTTTCAATTCTCCATTAATTCTAAAGACTGAGCCAGCTTTTATCATTCTAAGTGGCTTTTTCCAAGGACCTGGTTTGTTTACTGCATAATCCCCTCCAAGTTTTCCATACTTCAAGACTAACTCATAAAAGCCATCCGCTGGATCTGAAGGTGCAGGCACATAATTAGATAGGGAAATAAAGGCATTGGGGTTATTGGCTTCTGGCAATTTATGCTGTTTTATATCGATAATTTCGAAACTACCCTTACCAGTTGATTTTCGTTTCCCATAACCACTTAAAGACAGAAAATTAAACATTTGTTTTATCTCCTCTAAGCTAATTAAACTCTGATCCTGACCAAAAGAAAGATAAATTACCCAGTTTAAATCTTTGGCGTAGTAAGTTTCTTCTTGAACAAACAACCCACCTTCAAGAGTAGTAAAACTCAAACGATTGATCACATTTTTATAATGAGGCTCTTTTTTAAAAAAAATCTCACTCCGGTTTGATAGCTTTCGAAGCAAATCAGCTAAACTGAAAGAAGAGAGATTATTAACCAATTCCTTATAATCTTCTTCTGGGATAAGAGTTATTTTTTTGACTTTCTTTTGGATTCGAGCTTCTTCTAAACTTTCAGTAGGTTCAAACAAAGGAATTAAGGGACGAGGGAGATATCCTTTTGGAAAACCATTTGAAAGTAAAAATAAAGGAGCTTCAGAAAAAGCTTCTAAAACTTCAACCAGCCTTTCCTCTCCTTTTAAGTATCGCCAAGCCCACATTAAAGAGCCGAAAATAGTATCCGCTTGAAGCGGGGTTATAAAAGAGGACTTAGGTTTAATTTCAATTGCATAAGTTTGGTACTTCAAATTTAGCACCTTTACAAGTTAAACGGCTTTTCGGTGCCGTCATTTTGAATCAGCTTTAATCCCGCAAACTCCACCTTACCGTAACCTCTGCTTCCTGAGCTGCCTAAAGCATCCTCTTGCACAAGCTTCAACCCTTCCCTAACCCGCTCGAGATTGTCTTCATCTGTCTTTCCGCCATCACCAGTATCAAAAACGCGATAAACAAGGTCAAGTTCAAAATTTACTCCCGCGGGGACGCGCTCCATTTGCCGTGGATTAGCTTCAGCAGTTACCCGGTTTAGAGTATTCTCGAACTTTACTTCAGAATACGGCAAACCTTTCTCCAACCGATACTTTTCCAATTTTTCTTTAGATTCTTCCGTTAAATAACAATCTCTAACGATTAATCGCGAAGGTCCAAGAGTAACATCCTTTTGATCGCCAGCTGATGTCCCAAAAATGCGACAAACAAAACAATTTGAATCTCCACAATACTTGTGAGGCTTGCCGTCTGACTCAATCTTGCCATACTTGAGTTCTAAGAGAGAACGAATTTTCCCTTTCAAAGAAGAACCAGGAATGTAAGGATAGTTAGTCAAAGGGTCGCGAATTATAGGGTTGTCAACCCCTCCTATCTGAATTATTCCTCCCGTCCCCCCAATCCGCAATCCCGTTTTGCAGCTTATGATACCCTTAATTTGATAACTTTTAACAAGCTTAATGCTCATTGGTTCTTCCCGCCTCCTTCTCCATAAAAGTAACCAACTATGGCTTCGAAAAACAAAACGAAAGCTTCAAAGTCTTTTTTGTCCTCAATCAAATCTACACATTTGGAAATCAAATCATCAAAAGCCTTAGAAACCTTTCCTCTGTCCCTAGCATACGCAACCTTCGCCTTAAGCATTTTAATGTGAGGTCGGTACATTTCAAACTCTCCACTACCAATCTTTGCTTCTAAAGAACGAACCTCATTGAAAAAGTTGCGAAGCTGAGATGAGGAAACTCTTTTCCCAAAGTCATTGTTAGCTTGAATGCCGCCTTTAGCAAATCCTCTGCCTAAATAGCGAGCTTTCTCGTCAATTAAGTCTTCTCGTATCTTTGTTTTTCCTTGGTCACTGTAATAGCTCGTAAGGAAAGACAAGTCCACAGTTCTATTAGAATCCCTCCCTCGATTAAAATCCCTCTGATGTACCAAGCTAATCACCCCTTTGTTTTAAAAGTGCATAGGTTACCGGGAATTTGAGGTTTTTCATAAGCCTTCCCCCTTCGCCTTTGTAATCAAATAATTTTGTAAGTTCGGAAATAAGCTTTTCATTCTTTGGCTTGCCCTGGGCGGTGTAAAGATTTCTCTCTATGTCGTAAGCTAATCGCGAAAGATAAATCAAACCCTCCGTCTTGCCATTTTTATAAGAATTATACATTTCTTGATAAGTCAGAAGCCGATAAACAAAAGCAGCAGAAACTTGCTTTTTTTGAAGTGAGTCAAACAAAAGATTACCAAATTCCAGCAATTCATCAAAAAAACTCCACTGAAATACAGAACCCAAAACACTTAAACTATTTCTACCTTCATCTTTGGCTTCTTCTAGGAGCTCAGTAACAAACTTTGCCAAATTTGACATCGGAAATTTTGGTTTGCCTAAAGCAACCCCGCTTGACAAATGAATGCTGGGATTCTGACAGACAAAATCGGTAAACTTGTCTCTAATCTCTTTTGCTAAAACAACCACTTTGTCCCAAGCTCCAATAAGAAGGAGGTCATCGCCTCCAGAATAAACAACATAAGTTTGAGGATACTTTTCTTCAAAGAACTTAGGCAGGTAACCAGCGAAAAAGGCATCCAAAAAACTCACGAAAGTGGTAATTCGAGAAATGCTTAAGTCAGGAATTTTATTAATTATGAAACCTAAATTATCAACATCAACTTTAAGAGTTGCGATATGATTTGCCCCTTCAGCGAATGAAGCAATACATTGAAAGGTGTAAAGATGAGGAAAGGTTTCAACTTCTTCTTTGAGGTCGCACTTTTGCTCTAAACTAAAGTCGCAGTTTTTGCAGACGCTTTCTAAATCTTTTTTACTTTTGAAAGTGGGAACATAATTGGCAATAAACTTGAAGCCACTGGGAAAATCGGGAAGTATCTCAACCGTATTTAAAGAATAAACAAGATACGGATTGGAGCTAATTTCACTAACTGAGGTATGTATTCCAACAGAGAAATTATCAAAAAAAACAAGATCTTGCGGATTAGAGTCTTTGTAAAAAGCGAGAAATTTAGATTTTAATAACTTCTCGCCAATTTCTCGGTCACTTTGGCAATGTTGGCAAATTTTATACTCTTCTTCCTCAATGATGGCTGGAAATTTCCCGCAAACCTGACAAACTCCTTGCGGATCATCCTCAAACTGGTTTTCAGATAAAAAGCTATTTTGCCAGGCATTACCTTTCCAAAAAGCTTTCTTAAATTTATTAAGTTTGGCTTCTTCAATTTTTTTCGCAAATTTAATCCATAAAGCTCTAAAGTTCTCTTCGGAATAACCCTCTGCAGAAGTTGAGCTAAAATACCTCGCTGAGAAAGGAAAAGAAACCAAATTAATCGCCATTTCACCTTGAAACTCTCTTAAAAGCCAACTCTCTATGAATTCCTTAGCCCTGTTAAACTCTTCCTGGGAGGTTCTATCAGCGGGAGCAAGAAGACAAAATCTCCCGCCAGCTGAAAATAGCAAGCAACTTAAAGGCAGTTGAAGCTTATCAAGGATGTAGTGAGCGGTAACTTCGGTAAGAAGGCTTAATTTGAATGAACGAGCCCGAAGGCGCTTAGCAGCGCCTCCCACACCAATTTCAGCGATGTCGTAGATATAGCTCTGTATCCCTGATAAATCGGCGCCGATAAGCATAAATTTTTCGGTTTGATCATCTTTAATCGCATTTTCGTTCAAAGTTCCAGTTTCTCTATGGTATTTATACAAACAAGCAGCAATTGCCGAGGTAGTTTTTAAATGATCTGAAAGGGATATATCAGTTACTTCACGCGTAATATCAGAAGGCGTTGACCAGCAATATTTTTGTATAAGATGCATCAAAGAAACAAACAAGGAATTAAAATCATCGGCTTTTAACCTTCCAACTTCATTGCCAAATTCTCTAACGATTTCGTCCCAATAGCCAATTTCTACTTGTTGAGGAAAAATATGTTCTGGTCTGAACTCCTTAGGTGCTATCTTAAAATTGCCATCAAAGCTACCTTCGCCAGTGTCAATCCGCTGAAATATTGAATTAAGTAGAACACTTTCATAACTGCCTTTTTCCTGGCGAGAATCTTCAGTGCGCTCACTCGAAGAATAATTGTCAGCTCGGCTTACAATCAGAGCTAAAATCCTTTCTTTTCCGCTCAAAGATTGAACTAAGCATTCAGGCGGAAAGCGCGGATCTTCATGATGATGCCGAACTAATTTTTTTAACAATTCAGTTCTTATTCCAATATTTTCAAGTTGGGAAGCAAAATCCTTTTCTATGAGTAGTGTTGAAATAATTGGATGGCTTCCTGGATAACCTGCTTCTCGACGAAAATTTTGGACTTCACTACTTCGCGAATAAAACTTGCCAATGTCATGAATTAAACCTGCTAAAGTTACCGTTTGAAACTCCACTTCCTGCATTATTACCCCATTTTTAATTATATTGAATGATTTTGGATTATAACAACAATATGTGACAAAAAACAACTTTTGTCAGAAAAATAAAAATCCACTAACGAGATGTAGACAGCTTTTTAGATACTTTCTCTTTTCAGCAATTTTGCCAAAATTTTCAACACCTGAGAAATTTATTTAACCAAGTTATCAGTAAATATAAGGAAAGAGATTGTAGCAAGGTTTTTTCTAAAAGCTCTTCCATTGATCTTTCAGATCCTTTGATTGTGTTGATTCAAAAGTTGCTTCTGCCACAAACTCTCTAAAAAGCACACTTAGTCATATCGGTCTCAGAGCAATTAAAAAAAGGCATTGTTAGTACCGCTTAGCGAAGTAAAGTAATTGCAACGAGTGCAGTTTTTTAAAAAACGGGATTGCCGCGCCGCGACAAAAAAGTGTCATTGCGAGGAGCGGAGCGACGAAGCAATCTTTCTCCTCTGTCATTGCGAGGATGCGTTAGCACCCGAAGCAATCTTTCTCCTCCGTCATTGCGAGGAGCGGAGCGACGAAGCAATCTCAGAGATTGCCACGCCTTCGCTTCGCTCAGGCTCGCAATGACAAAATGAAAGTGTCGTGGCTCGCAATGACAAAATGAAGGCGGCTCGCTCGCAATGACAATAAAGTGTCTTCACTCGTAATGACAAGAAAAGTCTCCGTAATGACAAAAGGCAGCTGCGCTCGCAATGACAAGAAAACTCCTTGAAAACCTCAAAAGTTTCCGCTACTTAGAAGCTACTTAGAACAAAAAGATCAAATAAGGCTGGCTTACGCCAGCCGTTAAGGAAGAAAATGAAATCCTGTTTTATCTACTTTTGTAAACTTCCTTCCCAGCTTTAACCAAAAACTCAACTACCGATGGGTCAGCTAAAGTAGTGGTATCGCCTAAATCCTCGAACTCCCCCCGAGCAATTTTTCGCAAAATCCGACGCATAATCTTGCCGCTTCGAGTCTTAGGAAGACCAGGAGTAAATACAATAATATCTGGCCTGGCAATCGGACCAATTACCTGTCTGACATGTCCTTCGAGAATTTTCTTAAGGTCTTCGGAAGGCTCATAGCCATCTTTTAGAATCACATAAGCATAAATACCCTCGCCCTTAATCTCATGTGGATAACCAACAACAGCTGCCTCCGCCACCGACTCATGAGAGACCAAAGCGCTTTCAATCTCAGCCGTTGCCAGACGATGACCCGAGACATTTAAAACATCGTCAATGCGACCCATCAACCAATAATCGCCATCTTCATCAACCCGACATCCATCACCAGTAAAATAGTACCCAGGAAAACGGGTGAAATAAATTTCCTTTATCCTTTCGTTTTCAGGATCACCCCAAGTGCCACGAAGCATTCCTGGCCAGGGCTTTCCGATTACCAAATAACCGCCTTGGTTAACAGCTGCTTCCGTGCCATCATCCTTGAGAACCTTAGGAAAAACACCGGGAAATGGGCGATTGGCCGAACCCGGCTTTAAAGTCATTGCCCCAGGAAGAGGTGTTATCAAAATCCCACCAGTTTCTGTTTGCCACCAAGTATCAACAATCGGACATCGGCCTCTACCAATATTTTTGTGATACCAGAGCCAAGCTTCTGGATTAATTGGCTCACCAACAGTTCCCAATAATCGAAGCGACGAAAGATCATGTTTTTTTGTCCACTCCACGCCTTCTTTCATTAAAGCTCTGATGGCAGTTGGAGCCGTGTAAAAAATGCTAACTCTGTGTTTTTCCACAATTTCCCAAAAACGAG
Source organism: uncultured bacterium (assembly GCA_938091145.1). Classification (GTDB taxonomy): domain Bacteria; phylum Actinomycetota; class Aquicultoria; order SKW223; family CALKMS01; genus CALKMS01. The sequence goes on along the minus strand of CALKMS010000118.1, from coordinate 1,602 downwards.
ATGGGTCAGGATAGGTAGGAACACCTTCAAACATCAAAGTGGTTGCCCCTTGAGCTAGAGGACCGTAAACAATGTAACTGTGCCCTGTAACCCAACCAATATCGGCGGTGCAAAAAAACACATCTTCGTCGCGATAGTCAAAAATCCACTTAAAAGTGGCACTTACATAAACTAAGTAACCACCGGTAGTGTGAAGTACTCCTTTGGGTTTACCGGTCGAACCCGAAGTGTAAAGAATATACAAAGGGTCTTCAGCATCCATAACTTCCGGCTCGCAAAAGGGCTTAATTTCAGGGTCACTCATTAAATCCCCCCACCAAAAGTCTCGGCTCGGTTCCATATCTACTGAGTTATTAGTGCGCTTTACTACCACTACTTTCTCAATGGAAGGGCACTCAAGCAAAGCTTCGTCAGAGTTTGCCTTAAGGGGAACAAATCGCCCACCTCTTACTCCTTCATCAGCCGTTATAAGCAATTTTGCCCCGCAATCATTTATTCTTTCCCTCAATGACTGAGAAGAAAAGCCACCAAAAACTACTGAATGAATAGCCCCAATTCTAGCACAAGCTAGCATAGAAATTGGGAGTTCAGGAATCATTGGAAGATAAATAGCTACTCGGTCTCCCTTCTTAATGCCCAGTTTTTTAAGGACATTTGCAAACTTATTGACTTCGTAATAAAGCTGCTTATAAGTGTAAGTTTTGTAAGAGCCATCGTCTCCCTCCCAAATTATTGCTGCTTTGTTCTTCCGCCAAGTTTTCAAATGCCTATCAATACAGTTATATGAAGCATTGAGTTTGCCATTTACAAACCACTTAACATAAATTTTGTCTTTAAAACTATAATCCAGAACCTTATCCCATTTTTGATACCAATCAACGAACTCTTCGGCCATTTCTGCCCAAAAACCTTCTAAATCCTCGGCTGAGCGTCTATAGATTTCTTCGTATTCAGCCATTGATTTAATGTGTGCCTTAGCTGAAAAATCAGCTGGTGGTGGAAATTTTTCCTCGCTATGATAAAGAACTTTTATTCCCTTTTCTTCCATTGTTCCTCCCATCTATCTAAGATTAATCAACATCAAAACTACAAGGATAAAATTCAAATGTAAAGTAAAACCAACCTGTAACAACTCTTTTTAGATTAAAGGCTGCTTTCTTTCGGTGAGCGGTTAATTTTTTGGGTTTATCGCACTTAAGGAACCATAAATGAACTCCTTCGAACTTTTTTGAAAAGGCGTCCAAAACAAGTTTAAAATATAATATATCGTGAGCTCAATGAGTATCAAATGGGAATTGATTTTAAAACAGATCTTATATCGGCTTTCGAAAAGCTTTTTATTGACCATATTTTTTCTTCTTGGTTACTATTTTCTTAAAAATTTTTTCAAAAAAAGCTTAAAAATCGCCCAAAAAAGAACTCGCCTAAGCAAAAAAGCTGCCACCCAAAGATTAGCCACCCTAACTTATTTAGCAAACAGTTTTTTAAAGGTTTTTCTATCGTTAGTTTTACTGATGATGATCTTGAGGATCTGGGGTTTAGATCCAACCCCCTTAATCGCCAGCGCTGGAATTATTGGACTAGCTTTAGGATTTGGCGCCC
>CALKMS010000117.1 GCA_938091145.1 uncultured bacterium | reverse complement strand
AAACAAAAGTTGAAATGTTAAATTCAGGCAAATCGTACATTAAACACATTCCCGACAAAGAAATTAATTCCATTTTAAACAAATTTAAAGCCACATCTGATCCCCAACTCCTCGCTCACCAAGATGCCATTATTATTTGTGTCCCTACACCCCTTACTCCCAACCGAGAACCCGACTTAACCTATATAATCAACACTGCTCGTCAAATTGCTCAACATTTAAAAGCTGGCCAACTGGTTTCTCTCGAATCAACCACTTATCCCGGAACTACTGAAGAAATCTTGCTGCCAATGTTTGAGAAAACGGGCCTCAAAGTTGGTCAGGACTTTTACTTGGTTTTTTCGCCCGAAAGGGAAGATCCCGCTAACCCGGATTTCAATACCGCAACCATTCCAAAAGTAATCGGAGGGGTAACAAAGAATTGCCTTAAAGCAGGTGTGACATTATATTCGGCAGTTGTTCAAAAAACTGTTCCCGTCTCTTCCCCTCGAGTTGCTGAAGCCACTAAACTTCTGGAAAATATTTATCGTTCAGTAAACATCGCAATGGTAAACGAACTAAAAATACTATTTGACCGTATGGGAATTGATATTTTTGAAGTAATTGAAGCAGCCAAAACCAAACCTTTTGGTTTCCAAGCTTTTTATCCTGGGCCTGGTTTGGGTGGTCATTGTATTCCCATTGACCCATTTTACCTTTCATGGAAAGCTCGCAGTTACGATATAACAACTCGTTTTATCGAGTTAGCCGGAGAAATTAACACTTCAATGCCTTACTTTGTGGTCCAAAAGGTCACCGAAGCTTTAAACTCAAAACAAAAGCCTCTAAAGGGATCAAAGGTGCTCATCTTGGGAATGGCTTACAAAAAAAACGTTGACGATATGCGTGAATCCCCTTCCTTAAAACTTATGGAGCTTTTAGAAAAGGGTGGTGCAAAAGTTGACTATCACGATCCGTTTATTCCGAAGCTTCCAAAAACCCGGCATTACGACTTCAAAAAAAACTCCATAAAGTTTTCGCCAAAAAATCTAAAAAAATACGATCTAATTCTTATCTCAACCGATCATGACTTTTACCGCCAGAAAGCTGATTTGATACTTAAAAACTCAAGCGTGATTGTTGACACCAGAAATGTCTTACCTTTAAAAACTGGAAAGGTTTTTCGGGCTTAAAATGATTGGAGTAATAGGAACTGGTTACTGGGGCAAAAACTTAGTTAGAAATTTCTATGAGCTAAATGCTCTGACTGCTATTTGTGATTTTGATCCGGCCACTCTGGACTCGCTTAAGGCCCAATACCCAAAAGCTAAAATTTACACTGCTTCCCGCGACCTCCTCCAAGACCCCGAAATCAAAGCTGTTGCCATTGCTACCCCTGCTGCTACTCATTACGAAGAAGCTCGCCTGGCTCTTTTAGCCGAAAAAGATGTATTTGTTGAAAAGCCATTAGCCCTAAAAGTTGAAGAAGCAGAAGAACTTGTTGCCTTAGCTAAAGAAAAAAACAAGATTTTAATGGTTGGTCACCTTCTTCATTACCATCCTGCCGTGGAAAAACTCAAAAAAATGATTGAGAACAAAGAGATAGGTGAAGTTTATTACATCTACTCTAATCGACTTAACTGGGGAAAAATTCGAACTGAAGAAAACATTCTCTGGAGTTTCGCTCCACATGACTTTTCCTTAATCCTTTCTATTGCAAGAGAATTGCCAGAAGAAGTTAAAGCTGAAGGGGGGACCTACCTTCGCCATCATATTGAAGATGTCACCTTTACTTTTATGAAGTTCAGAAGTGGTTTAAAAGCTCACGTTTTTGTTAGTTGGCTTAATCCGTTCAAAGAACAAAAGTTCGTCGTTATTGGGAGCGAAAAAATGATTGTTTTTGATGACTTAGCTAAGGACAAACTTTTGCTCTATCCTCACACTATCAATTGGAATGAAAGCGGCAAACCTGAAGCAATTAAAAAAGAAGCAATAAAAATCGAGTTTGAAGAAGCTGAACCTCTAAAAAAAGAATGCCAACATTTCATTGATTGCGTGAAAAAGAGGCAAAACCCCTTGACTGATGGTAAAGAAGGACTCCAAGTGTTAAAAGTTTTAAAAATGGCGGAAGAAAGTTTGAAATCATCAAAGCCATCTCTCTGGTCAAAAAATCAAAAAAGTCTCAACCATTTATCGGGAGGTTAAACGCTCATTAAAAGTTCTGATTACTTTGTTCATCCAACTTCAATTATTGAAGAAAATGTAAAAATTGGCCAAGGAACAAAAATTTGGCTTTTTTCTCATATTCTCCCTAACTGTGAGATCGGTGAAAACTGCAACATTGGCCAGAACGTAGTGATTGGCCCTGACGTAAAAATCGGAAATCGCTGCAAAATTCAGAACAACGTTTCGGTTTACCCGGGAGTTACCCTGGAAGATGACGTTTTTTGTGGCCCCTCCTGTGTCTTTACCAACGTCATTAACCCGCGCGCTTTTATTGAAAGAAAAGACGAGTTTAAACCAACTCTAGTCAAAAAAGGAGCCACTATTGGAGCTAATGCTACTATAGTTTGTGGCCATACCATTGGCCAGTATGCTTTAATAGGCGCCGGCGCAGTAATCACTAAAGATGTTCCTGATTACGCTTTAATGGTTGGCGTGCCTGCCAGGCAAATTGGTTGGGTATGCCGCTGTGGAACTACTTTAAAGGAATTCAAAAACTATCTGATTTGCCCCGACTGCAGCAACACTTATAAGCTTGAAAAAAACCATTTGAAACCCGTAAAGGAGAAATAATGAAAGTTCCATTTTTAGATCTTAAACGACAATATGATTTTTTAAAAGATGAAATCAAAGAATCTTTAGAGCATGCTTTAAACAATCAACAATGGATTTTAGGCAGTGAGGTTAAAGAATTAGAAAACAAAATAGCCCAATATGTTGGGGTTAAAGAAGCAGTTGGGGTAAACTCAGGCACAGACGCGTTAGTAATCGCCCTTAGAGCTATCGCTCTCAAAAGAAAAAACACACAGTACTTTGATAGAGAAGATGAAATTATCGCTCCTTCTTTCACTTTTACCGCTACGGGTGAAGCAATCGTTCGAGCGGGCGCGACACCTGTTTTTGTCGATATTGATCCGAAAACTTTCAATCTCGACCCGGAAAAAACTAAGTTAGCAGTTAATTCTAAAACCATAGGTATTTTACCTGTTCACCTCTTTGGCCAAACAGCTGATATGGATAAAATTCTCGAGATCGCCAAAGAAAATTCCTTATTTGTTGTTGAAGATGTAGCTCAAGCTTTCGGTGCTCGCTGGAATGGAAAAGTCGCCGGGTCAATGGGAGACGCCGGTTGTCACAGCTTCTTTCCAAGCAAAAATTTAGGCGGTTTTGGAGATGGGGGGATGATTACCACTAACGATCCTGAAATAGCCAACTACGCGCGCTGGCTTAGAGCTCATGGCGGAAAAGATAAATACAATGTTGACTACATTGGCTATAATTCTCGCTTAGATACTATTCAAGCTGCAGTTTTGCTAGTACGGCTAAAGCATTTAGATTATTTCATTGAAAAACGAAGGGCGCTTGCTTCTTATTACCAAGAGACCCTAAATGAATCAGATGTTCTGATTTTGCCAACAGAAATGGAAAAAGCTTTTCATACCTACAATCAATATACTGTGAGAGTAAAGAACAACTTTCGAGACAAACTGAAAGAAGCTCTCAAGGCTAGAGGCGTGCCAACTATGATTTATTATCCTGTTCCCC
>CALKMS010000116.1 GCA_938091145.1 uncultured bacterium | reverse complement strand
GTTAGATTAGTTGATAGCCAGTTATTTTTGGAGGTGTTTTTTGAAAGGTTTGAAATAGTTGAAATTTAGCAAACTGATCAAAGAAAACTAATGCCCGAATTCTGAGCGAAGTTTTTTACTTAGAAAGCATAACCGGGGTATCTATGAGTTTCGGGGTTGAAATATTGATCGAGAAAGTGTCTAAAAATTATTCCCCCCACCATTTTTTAGCAAGGTTTGAGGAATTTAGAAACTTAAGCTTGATTTAAAAATTGCGATTTACAAGCCAAAAAGCAGACAAGGGAAGGCGAAAGAAAAAATAAGCCTTTGAGTTTTTAATTGGCGATAAAAAGTGGTGCCCTCGGAGGGATTCGAACCCCCGACGCCGGGCTTAGGACGCCCGCGCTCTATCCATCTGAGCTACGAGGGCACTCTTTCAGTATAGCTAGTTGGAAAAAGAAAGGTCAAGTTGAAAGGATAAATAAACATCTTTTCACTCTTGAAAGGCGTTTTCTTTTGTCCTTGCGCTTTTGGCCTTTTCCCAAGTCTTTACCAAATGGCTTTTTAATTTCTCAAAAACTGCTGCATATCCTTGAATTAAAGCTTCAGCTAAACTGGTGTTAAGGTACCTTAATTCTTTCACTCCTGAAACTACTCGGGCAAAATAAAGGGGAGTCAGAGCATTTAAAATTTCTTTTTTGGAGAAAGAAGAGAAGTGGTAGGCGACTGCGAGTTCGTATAGAAGACAAGCCCAGAGGTCAATGGGAAGATGAAAGTCAGGCTGATCTTGGTCGATGACTTTTTTCAATCGAAAGTATATAGGGCGCGAGAGGACTTTTTTTAAAACTTCTTGTTCTTCAAAAAATAAAGCTTTAGCTTTTTTTATATAGATTTTTTCGTCGATTTCTATCCCTTCAATTTCTGAAAGAATGTCTGCTGGCCCAAAAAGATCAGCAGGTCTACTGCCTTTAGTGACTTTCCAGTTTGCCTCGTAAGAAAGCATGAGTTCAAACAAGGTTCCCGTCACCTGGTGAAGCATGGGCACTAAATCAGAGGCTGGGTCTTTAGGGTCGTGCAATTTGACCCCTAGACTAGCTTGAGCAACTCTAAAACCTTCAACAATGGCTAAGGTGGTCATCCAGATGTCAATGCCGAAGCGCGCAATATCGGTGTTGTAGACATCCTGGTGGGAATAGATTTTAGCTAAAGCACCGCTAAAGGCAAAGTCACCACCGATTGGTTGGCGAATTTTTAATCCGTAAAGAGCAGTTGTCATTGGAAAGGTAATGTTGTTGGTGATAGTCCCATCGTATTTATATCTCAAATAATAAGGCGCAACAAATCCATAGGGGTGATGGTAAATTGGCTGAGCCAGTTTCCAGACCCAATCAGGGGTTATGCTTTGGAGATCGGCATCGAAAACGAGCACCACTTTAGCTTTCAGCCTGTCGGCTGCCTCGAAAATGGTATGAAAAGCACTGCCTTTTCCGGGCAAACCAAGGTAAGGGGTAACAATTTTAGCAACTCTTGGGGGAACAGGCGTTGCTAAGGCTGTTTCCCGGGTATTTTCTTCTGAACCGCCATCAGCAACGATTAATATTGTCTTTTCATGAGGGAAGTAATGAGCCAAGCCTTGGCCGACAACTTTGACAACGTGAGCAATGGTTTTCTGGTTGCGGAAAGAAGGGATTCCAGCTACGACTAGCGCCTTTCCGATCCGCTCTATTTCGGCTATAACCTCAGGTCGCAGAACTGTCATTTTCTTTCTTTCGCAAAATTTTAGCTGCTTCTTCTGGGGATGTTGGGTTAATAAAAATGCCGCTACCAAACTCATAACCAGCTGGCATTGCTAAGCGGGGTATCACCTCAATGTGCCAGTGGTAATACAAAAGACCTGGTGTTTTGAGAGGGGAGACATGGAGCATATAGTTGTAAGGAGGATCACTTAACACCTCGGCTAAGCGACTGAAGAGAAACTTGAAAGCTTTTGATAAATCTTTTAGAGTCTTTTTGTCGGTTTCCTCCAAAGAAGCCAGGTGTTTTTTGGGAATGATGTAAGTTTCAAAAGGAAAACGGGCAGCGTAGGGAGAAAAAATTAAAATTGAAGGATTCTGGTAGATTAAGCGCACTCTTAATTTTAGCTCGTCTCTAATCATCCGGCAAAAGATACACTCTCTATGTAGTTTGTAATATTCTTTAGCTTCTCTCAACTCTTCAAAAATGCGCGGAGGGATAATTGGGCTGGCAATAACTTGGGAGTGGGGATGAGAAAGAGAAGCCCCTGCTGCTTTTTTGTAATTCCGAAAGATTAAAACATAAGAGATCCGATGGTCAAGTTTCCAGCGGAAAAAACGGGTTTGATAAGTTAAAAGCATGGCTTCAAGCTGACTTAACTTCATTTGAGAAAGAGTTTCAGTGTGATTAAGGCTGTCAAGAATAATTTCGTGGCCGCCCACACCGCTTAGCGAGTGATAAAATCCGTTTTCTTCTTTTTGAGCGAGAGAGACGTCGGGTTTTAAAGCTGGAAATTTATTAGGGAGCACGCGCGTTACCCACTGATTATTTCTTTCCTTTGCTATTCCGGACCAGGGGTCGTTAGGAGGTGGGGGGATGGCTGCTTCCTTACAAAGGGGGCAGTTTTCTGACAACTGGCCATTTTCATTTTCCGCACTGGCTTTTGTATAGTCAGAGGGCCTTTTGGCTCTTTCAATGGAGATAATTACCCACGTATGGCTAATTGGGTCTTTTCTTATCTCTGACATCTTTAGCCATTCTCATAATTAATCACCTTATGGTAAACTAAATTCACTTTAGAAGACAAGATTGCTGATTATGCAAAGAGAAAAGTGGTTTAAAGAGAGAACCTATTTCTCTTCGGATTTTAAGTTTCTTCCAAAGCTAGAGAAAATGAAGCAAGAGAAGGAACTGACGGTGTCGGTTTGTCTCCCAACTCTTAACGTTGAAGACACGGTTGGTGAAATTATCACTACGATTCGTCGCGAGTTTATTGAAAAAAACAACCTTGTTGACCAACTAATGATTGTTGATGGCAATTCCACTGATCGAACAATTGAACGGGCTAAAAAGGCGGGAGCTGAAGTTTATCTCCAAGATGAAATTCTTTCCGGGGCGGGTAAGCAAGGTGGTAAAGGCGAGGCACTGTGGAAGAGCCTAGCTGTTGCTCGCGGTGATTTGATAATCTGGTTGGATTCAGATGTTTCAAACTTTAAGCCTCATTTTGTTTATGGATTGCTTGGCCCTTTATTAATAAATCAGGAAATAGTTTTAGTTAAGGGTTTTTATCGGCGCCCGATCAGGAGAGGAAATGAGATCGAAAAAGAGGGAGGTGGTCGGGTAACGGAAATTTTGGTTCGGCCTTGGCTTAACCTTTTTTACCCACAGCTTTCAATGATTATTCAGCCGCTTTCTGGCGAGTATGGAGGAAGGAAAGAAATTTTCAAGACTTTGCCTTTTTTCACTGGCTACGCAGTGGAAATAGGCTTGTTAGTAGAGGTCTGGCGCCAGTTTGGGCTGGCAGGATTAGCCCAGGTAGATTTAGGAGAAAGAGTTCATAAAAATAAAGCCACTGTTGAACTTGGAAAGATGTCTTTTTCGATTTTACAAGCTCTCTTCACTTTGCTTTCAGAGGAAAAAAGAGTTGTCAAAGACCTTTTTTATTTTAAGGAGTATCTTTTGCCTGAGGCCGATCTTTGTTTCAGGAAAGAGGAAATCGAAGTTTTAATCAAGCCCCCATTGAAAGAATTAGAGGAGAAAAATCAAGATGGTTGTTAGAGAAATACCGGCGAAATATTATTTTCCTATTGAAAAGGATAGCTTTCGGGAAAAACTGAAAAAAATTAAAGTAGTTTACACTGATGTCGATTCCACTCTTCTTGGCCCTCGGGCTTCTATTTTTAGTTCTCCCCATGGCGGTTATACTTTAAAAGCAGCAGAAAGTTTGGTTAAAGCTCTTGAAAGAGGTTTGGATGTTACACTGGTTTCTGGGCGAAGTAGCCATCAA
>CALKMS010000115.1 GCA_938091145.1 uncultured bacterium | reverse complement strand
CTAGTTACTGAATGCTTACGCACGCAGTTTATAGAAAAACTCCAAAAATTAAGAAGTTGTTGAGTTAAAAAATCCAACAAAATTGAACAATTTTTACTTAGGCAACACTTTTTTAGCAAAAAATTGGTTGTCTTTGCTTATTAAAACTGCAACCACAATTAGACTAAAGAGAAGCAGTTATAAAAGCCTGGCAAACATAAACAGCGATTGCCCATAAAATATCAAGGGGTAAATATTTTTGAACTTGAGAATCAAAAAGAAAATTGCAAGAGGACGGTATACCTTCTTCACCTTGCCAGAAAGTAATTGCTACTGGTACACGAGGCAAAGGCATAAATTTGTAAGCGCAGTCTCCAAAAGAGAAATTTCTACCTTCAAGTTTTAAAGCTGCTCGTTCAAGATTTTCAAACTTTCTTTCGTACAATTGTAACAACTTCGAAAAAGGCAATTGGTGACTGCCTCGAAAAAAAGTTTCGCCACCCTTTAAGCTTTGATAAGAAATAAAATCACCAGCAGGTTCTATCTCCTCCGCCTTAATTAAATACCACAAAAAAACGGGGTAAATTAAGTAGCTGAAACGCTTAATTAGTAATTCGCCAAATGGGTCGGAAGACCAAACTTTTCTTTTTGGAAGCGAAACGAAATAAGGCTTACCCAATGAAAACAAGTTGTAATGTTTTTTCTCGGACAGATAGATGACTTTTGCCTTTCGGGCCACTAACTCAGGTTCAAGTTTTTCGAGTTCTTTCCAGGTTGTTTCCTCTAGCCTTGTCATCCTGTAAGGGTTAATTTAAATTAAGACAAAGTTTCTGTCAAAATAGTGATTGGAACTCTTATTTAGCGAGATAATGTTTCTTTATAAGCAAGTGAAAAACCATTTTTTTATAAAAGAGAAGCAGTGGCTCTGAGAATGCGCAGAAAGAAATCCGAAAATTGCGAATCGCGCCAAAGTGCTGATGTTATGATTCTACAGGTTTCAAACGTTGCCTTAAGGTAAAGGAGTGAATTTTTTAACTTGAGCAACGAAATTGGGGAAAATTAACTTTTTTACGTCCTGCCTATCAAAATCGCCACCCCAAAAATGGTGACCATCAAGAATCTGACGGGATATGTGATTCAAAAATCGACTTAACTAACATTCACTAAAAAGCTCGCCCTACTTTTAGCAGATGGTAGCATTCAATCTTTTGGAATATTCACCCATCGTCATGATAAAATAAATTCGTGACTTGCAAACGGTAAATTTTGAATTAGTACCTCTCACCCCAAAAGTTTTTAAACCCATTATCTCTAATAAAAACAGTGAATAAAAAATCGCTAAAATGAAGTTTTAGCACCCTTAAAACAATACGGTTTGGAAAGAGCAAAAATACCACTAAAATCGCTCGATGAGATTTCGAAACGTTCCTAAGTATTGAGTTTTTATTGCGAAAAAACTTTTAAAAACGACAAATTATTATTAAAATATTATTAAAAATAATTCTCTGCTTAATCAGAAACTAACTAAATTAACCAGGGCTTGGGCAAAAACAAGTCTTCAAATTTTTTTAAAGCAAAGCGGTCAGTCATGCCAGCAACATAATCGCAAACTCGAATTGGAAGTTCCTCATCACTTTTGGGCTGATACTCGGAAGGCATTTCTTCAAAGTGATTAAGGTAGTAAAAATACAACTCCTTAATGACCAGCTTGGCCTTTACATCCTCTTTTTTTGCTTCAGAACCAATGTAAACTGTTTGGAACAAAAAGTTACGCAAAATATCCAAAGCTCTTCCTACCTGCTCAGACATTTTAATCGATTTAAGATCTTTGCTGTTTTCTATAAGATCGTTAACCATTTTATCAATTCTCTGTCCGTGCGAACGACCTACAATTTCTATGGCTTCTTCAGGAAGTTCTTCAAATCTAATCACTTTAGCCCTGATGGCATCGTCAATATCATGGTTCACATAAGCTACACGATCAGCTATTCGGACAATTTGACCTTCAAGGGTAGATGGTTCTTCCTTTCCCGTGTGTTTTAAAATTCCTTCCTTAACCTCATGAGTCAAGTTTAAGCCCTTTCCATCCCATTCAATAAACTCTACCACTCTCAAACTCTGATAGTTATGACGAAACTCTCTAGGCAAGTTTGGAAAGCGATGAGGCATTTTATCTCTAGTTTCTCTCAAACATTCAGTCAAAGCCTCTTCTCCAATATGACCAAAAGGAGTATGACCCAAATCATGACCTAAAGCGATGGCTTCCGTCAGGTCTTCATTTAATCTCAAAGCTCGGGCGATCGTGCGGGAAATTTGAGCAACTTCAATGGTATGAGTAAGTCGGGTGCGATAATGATCAAGTTCCGGAGCAAGGAAAACCTGAGTTTTATGCATCAAACGGCGAAAAGCTTTTGAATGAATTATTCTATCTCGATCTCGTTGAAAATCGGTTCTCAAGGGACAAGGTGGCTCCGGACGCCTGCGTCCCTTAGTTTTTCGGCTTAAGACCGCTCGAGGAGAAAGCTTCTTCTCTTCTTCAAGCTCGTAAATTTCCCGAAAAGTCAATTCAACCTCTAACTTTTATTTCCTCAGCTAACCTCTTTCCTAAAATAACTGCTCTCTTTTGAGCAAACTCATCTTCTCGAGAAGGAGCAGTACTACAGACTCCTTGATGGCCAGCATCCGTCTCCAACGTACCTTCAGCAACTATCGACATGCCATGAATAAGCATCATATCGTGAAGCGTTCGCAAAGTGGTTTCTTGGCCCCCAAAACGAGTAGCACCAACAGCTATAGCTCCTCCCACCTTTCCAATTAAAGCCTTTTCTGACCGCAAAGCCCGAGTTTTATCCCAGAAAGCCTTAAGCTGAGCACTCACGGTCCCAAAATAAACCGGGCTGGCTAAAACCAATCCACTGGACTTTTTCAGCTCCTCGAAAGCTTCTTCTAGCGGCGTGTTTTCGAAGCACGAACGATTGCATGGACTTGAACAAGCATCACAATATGGTTTTTTTTGAGTCAACATCAACTGGTGAACTTCAAAGCGCTTAACTTCAATCCCTTCTTCTTGAGCTGACTGAAGAGTTAAATCAAGCAAGAATGAACAGTTGCCTTTTGTTCGAGGGCTACCGTTTAAACCGATGAGGACCATTCTACTCCTCTCTCCTTCAGGTTAGCTTGAGCCGCCGCCAGACGAGCAATCGGCACTCTAAATGGCGAACAGGAAACATAGGTTAAGCCAATTCGATGGCAAAATTGAATTGATTGTGGTTCTCCACCGTGCTCGCCACAAATCCCAACTTTAAGGTTAGGATTGGCTTTTTTGCCAAGCTGAGTTCCCATCTCAACCAGCTTGCCTACTCCCTTTTCATCCAAAACCTCAAAAGGGTTTGTCTTTAAAATTTTGCGATCCAGATATTGAGGTAGAAACTTCCCTTCAGCATCATCTCGAGAAAAACCAAAGGTCGTCTGAGTTAAATCGTTCGTTCCAAAAGAAAAGAAGTCAGCTTCTTTACCAATTTCATCCGCTGTGAGAGC
>CALKMS010000114.1 GCA_938091145.1 uncultured bacterium | reverse complement strand
CTGTTTCAACTCCCCTATTTTCCCCTTATTCCAGGTGGGAATCTTCGAAAAATAGCCAACTATTCTCGTAATCCCGTAAACATTCTCTGAGCCGCATTTTGGACAGCTGGGAAAAAGACCTCTGGTGGTCCGATAACAATTTTCGCAAACTGTAAATTCCGGACTAAAAGCAATTTGCTCGGCTTGAGTGTCGCGAAAAGTTTTAATCACAAAATTCTTGATTGAATCGGGATGGGGCTCGTTTTCTCCCAACCAGATATGGATAATAGCACCAGCTTCAATCATTGGATGAAAGCGGCTTTGCTTTTTAACTCGCTCAATATAATCAACAGGAGCATCAGCAGCTAAGTGGACCGAATTAGTATAATAAAATTCTCCCTTCTCAATGTTACCTTTAAGAACCTTAACAGCAAAAGAAGGATAGTATTTCATATCTAACTTGGCTAAACGATAGGCAGCTGACTCTGCCGGAGTCTCTTCAAGCACTAACTTGATTTTATGTCTTTTAGAAAGTTTTTGAGCATAGCGGTTCATTATGGCAATTACTTTCAGACCAAACTTATAAGCCTCTTCTGATTCATGAAGTTGTTTTCCGCAATGGAACTGAACCATTTCGTTCAATCCCAAAATGCCGCAAAGATAAGTTAAGCGATCGATTCTCAAATAGGGTTCGCCGTCTTTGGCCACAGTGAAAAAAGCGAGAGGACCATTTTCTCCAAGGGATAACAACTCTTCAATAAATCTTTTCTTTTGCAAATGGGCTTTAACCACCAGCCTCATCGCTTTGATAATTTCTTTAATTAATAAGAAGTCGTTGCCGCGAGCTTTATAGGAAATTCGAGGAAGATTAATAGTTACATTTTGAAGGGATGTAAACCTCATTTTTTCTGGAGTTTTTGCTTCCTGAAGATCTTTTTCACCCAAACGAAGTTTCAATCGACAGCATTGAGAAACTGTTACTTCACCACCTCGATCAAAGACAAAATAAGTAATTCCCTGTTTAGAAGCGACTTTACAAGCAAGATCAAGCATCTCTTCCCAACCCGGTGTCTGAAAAAATTTTTCATTTAAGTGAAGCATCGGTTTGGGAAAAACAAAAGTTTTGCCGGTTGCATCACCTTCCAAATATACTTCAAAAAGGGCTTTTAGAAACTGATTTGCTTCAAACTCAAAATCTTTGTAAGTTAGGCAGCCTTCCTCGGGCTCATCGAGGTAAATAAAATCATCGCCGTCAGGCTTAAGGTATTTTCCACCAGGACCAAGCGCATAAACATCTCTAAAGTGAGGAGGGACACCATAATATAAGTTAAAGTCTGTAAAAACAACCTGAGAACCTCGGGCTCCAGCTAACTGATTAAACTCGTAAATAATCATCTGAGCTAATTGTTTAATCCGATTATAAGGCAGACCTTTTAAAAAAGGAGCAAAAAAGATATTAACTGCTTCCCAGCCAATTGCTCCTGCATAATGTGACTGTAAAGTGGAGGCCATCTTAACCATATGACCAATCAAAACCTCCGGATGTTTGGCTGGTTTGGAAGTCGAAGTGATATTCGGCAAAGATAAACCGTATTTTTTTACATATTCCAGCGAGTGACCGCCACAGTAGGGTCGGGTTATGAAACCGAGATCATGAAGGTGAATATCACCTTTCAAGTGAGCTTGAGCGACCTCTTCGCTAAAAACTCTAGTCAAAGCATATTGCTTTAAAATGTTTTCAGCTAATGTCAGATTTATTGATTCGGGATTATGAGTTGTATTGGAATTCTCCTTATTAGCATTAAAAATAATTTGCTCTACATCAAAAGTTGGCAAACCCAAATGAGTGTGGCGTTGGTGTAAAGTCCCCAAGCCTCTTTTTAACAACTGAATATCAACGAGCTCTCGAATTATACTGGTGGTAACTATTGAAAGACGGCTTTCCAAAATCACTTTCTCAACTTCTAAAGCTATCTCTTCAGCCAGAGTTGGGTCTGCGTTAATTTCTCTAATTAAGCAACGGACAATTCGGCTTCGATCCCAACGATTTATTTCAGCCTTTGAAGAAGTTGTGACAAGTAAAGCAATATCAGTTGAATCCCCCTTTTCACCCCCTCTTTCAATCACTTTAATTGTCTGAAAGTCAATTTTGGTTTCCAAGTCAGAGTTTCTTTTTTCTGTTTCTAAAGTTCTCATTTCTATCTTTCCCCTTTCCACAATATATAGTATCTTTCGTTCTCACAATATACTACATGTTGTGTTAGTTGTCAAGCATTTAGTAAAAAATTTTGTTAGAAAATTTTAAATGAGAGGGGTAACAAAAAGCCTAACTTTTTAAAATTTTGGTAGCAATTTCTGTCGCTAGTTGTTTAATTTGCTGAAGAGGACAGGTATGGCCTTGAGAAGTGCGGAAGTAAACTTCGCAAATTAAGCCATTCTTCTCAAAGACTAACATGTAAGAAATATTGATGTCAGTTTGGTTGATTCCCTCATAAACTAAATGATCAGCCAATTTTATACAGTTAGTCTCAAAATACTCATCATTCAGTTTTTTGTGAAAATTGTAATAGTTTTTTTGAGCTCTAATTGCTAAAAAAAGGTGTTTTTGCTGGTTTACGTAAAAAGATTGGGCAAAAATCTGGTTTTCGGTAAAATTCTCAATATAAAAGTTGGGAAGTTGGTGATAAACCAGCTTTCCCAATTCAGTGCGCGGTTTAACATCGCGTTTTTTTTCGTCGGACGAGCAAGAGAAAAAAATAAAAGTAAGCAGTATCATAAAAAAAATTAAACTAAGTTTGAAATGTTTCAATTAACCTCCTCAGGACAAAATTTTTTAAAATATATACAAAAGCTTTCAATGTTTCGACCCGTTTTCAAGAAAAAGGTGAAAAAGAAGTTACAACAGCTTTATTTGCTAAAATTTTCTTTACCTCCGCAACAATCTTTTCTTTTAGCTCTTCAATCCCTTTAGCATTTAAAGCAGAAACTAAGATGCTTTCCGGGAAATGAATTTTCAAATTAAGCCTTTCTTTTTTATCCAAAAGATCGATCTTGTTAAAGACAAGCAAGCGAGGCAATTCACCAGCTCCAATCTGGTCCAAAATTTGGTTAACCACTTCTATTTGCTTCCTATACACTGGACTTGAAACGTCAACAAGATGAATTAAAAAATCAGCCTCAACTACTTCTTGAAGAGTTGAGTGGAAAGCAGCTATTAAATAAGGTGGTAACTTTTGAATAAATCCAACTGTATCAGAAATCACCACTTGAACTGAGTTGTCAAGAAACATCTTCCTAGTCAATGGGTCAAGGGTAGCAAAAAGCTGGTCTTCAACTCTTGCCCCGCCTTTTGTTAAACGGTTTAAAAGAGTTGACTTGCCAGCGTTAGTATAGCCGACAATTGAAATCCGAATTGCCTGATTTTTTCTTTTTTTTCTCTGAAGCTCGCGCTGTTTCTCAAGTTTTTGTAAAAGCTTCTTAATCTTTTGAATTCTTTGGAGAATTCGCCGTCGATCAACTTCCAGTTTGGTCTCACCAGGTCCCCGTGTTCCTATTCCTCCACCTAAACGAGACAAAAGAACACCCCGACCTCTCAAACGTGGAAGTCGATAGTTAAGCTGAGCCATTTCTACCTGAAGCTTTCCAGCTTGAGAATGGGCGTGCTGAGCGAATATATCAAGTATCAGGGTAGTTCGATCAATAATTTTCTTTCCGATTAAATTTTCTAAATTTCTTTGTTGGGTAGGAGACAGTTCATCATCGAAAACAATCATGTCTGCTTGTAAAACTCGCGCCATTTCTGAGAGTTCTTGAGCTTTCCCGCTACCAATGTATGTTCGTGGTGAAGGTTTATCTTTTTTTTGAATGACTTTTGCTATTGCTTCGCCACCCGCAGTTTTCAAAAGAAGATCGAGCTCGCTTAGCGAATCTTCAATTTCAGTCCTTCGTTGGGAATTTAATTGTAAGCCAACCAGAATTGCTCTTTCTTTCTTTCTCAAAACAAAAACCTAAAAGATCTTCTCAATTCTTTCTAGAGCTTCTTCAAGCCGATCGTCAGGCACAGTTAAGGAAATTCTAACGTATCCCTCACCGTGCTTTCCGTAAGCATTCCCCGGCGATACCACCACATTAGCTTTATCTAAAAGAAGCTGGGTAAAAGAAGCAGACGTTTCTCCTTTGGGAACTTCTACCCAGACATAAATTGTCGCTTTAGGGAAAAAATAGGAAAGGCCAATTTTTTCCAAAGCGGAAATAACCAAGTTTCTCCTCTTCAAATAAGTATTTCTCATCTCTTGCACGCAATCCTGAGAGCCATTTAAGGCTTCAATGGCAGCGTACTGAATTGGATTAAAAATCCCTGAGTCAATATTGGTTTTGATTCGACTCAAAGCTTCCACTACTTTGTGATTACCAACCAAAAAACCAACTCTCCAGCCCGTCATATTGTAAGTTTTTGATAGAGAGTGAAACTCAACACAGCATTCTTTAGCACCGTCTACTTGAAGAATGCTTGGAGCAACATAGCCGTCAAAAGTTATTTCTGAATAAGCATTATCATGGCAAACAATAATTCCATAATTTTGAGCAACTTCAATGATTTTTTGAAAATAGTCAAGTGAAGCTACCGCCGTAGTAGGATTATTAGGATAGTTTAGAAACAGCAATTTAGCTTCCACAAGCACCTTTTCTTCGACCTCTTCCAAATCCAAAAGAAAATCGTTCTTTTGTAAAAGTGGGCAAAAATAAGGATTACCCCCTGCCAGTTGAGTTCCGATAGCGTATACAGGATAAGCTGGATCTGGAACTATAGAAATATCCTCAGGGTTAATCATTGCCCAGGACAAGTGGGCAATTCCTTCTTTTGAGCCTATTAAAGGCAAAACTTCACTCTCGGGATCGAGAGATACGTTAAATCTTTTCTTGTACCATTCGGCTATCGCCTGGCGAAATTCTCCCAGGCCGTAGTACGATGGATAGCGGTGATTTTCTGGCTTCTCAACCTCAATCTTTAAACGCTCGATAACATGAGGAGGGGTTGGTTCAACCGGATCGCCTATTCCCAAACTGATAACGTCAATGCCTTGAGCTTTCTTCTCTTCAATCATTTTGTCTATCTGAGCAAACAAATAAGGTGACAGTTGTCGAATTCGATCTGCTTCCTTAATCATTTTTCCTTGGAAAACTCCGTTAAAAGATTCAGTCGGTTTAAAAATTCTTCAGAAATTATTCCAGAATAAACTTCCTCGGCAGGACCCGATAAAAAAGCCTCCTCCCCTTTCCATTCAACCACTAACTCGCCACCTGGAACTTTAACAATAACTGGACTGGCAACCAACCCTTTTTCAATGCTCACTATCCCTGCCGCTGCTGCTCCAGTGCCGCAAGAAAGTGTTTCCCCCACTCCCCTTTCCCAAACTCGCATCCGAATTTCTTTTCGGTTAACAACTTGGACAAACTCAACATTAGTTCTTTGAGGAAAAAAGGGGTGATTTTCAATTCGTCTCCCAGCTAAGTTTAAATTTAACTTGTCCAACTGTTCAACAAAAATAACGCAATGAGGGTTTCCCATTGATAAGGCATTAACTTTAATTTTATCTTGATTAACTTGAATTTCATGATCAAAGACTTTTGGCTTGCCTTTTAAACTCACCGGAATTTCATCCGACTTAAATATTGGCTTGCCCAAGCTCACTCGGGCACCAACCACAGTTGCCTCATCAATTATTAGCTCAACCTCCTTTATTCCAGCGTCAGTTTCCACTTTAAAGGTAGCCTCGCTAACATGGCCCCGATCCCATAAGTACTTCCCAAAACAGCGTATCCCATTACCGCACATTTCAGCCCGACT
>CALKMS010000113.1 GCA_938091145.1 uncultured bacterium | reverse complement strand
TTAAGGAGTTGCGTCAAGAACTTTTTAATCTTCGGTTTCAGTTAGCGACCGGACAATTGAAAAACGTTAGAAGAATTAAGTTAGTTAAAAAAGATATTGCTCGGGTTTTGACTGTTTTAAAAGAGAATGAGCGGAAAACTGCTTGAGGAGTATTAGATGAGAAAGGCAAGAAGAAAAGTTTTAATTGGGGAAGTGGTTAGCAATAAAATGGATAAAACAGTGGTGGTGGCTGTTGAACGAATAGTTAGGCATCCAATAATAAGTAAGCCGATTAGGAAAACAGCTCGATTTAAGGCTCACGACGAACACAACCAGGCTAAGGTTGGCGATGTGGTTGAGATTGTAGAGACCCGACCTTTAAGTAAGGAAAAACGCTGGCGAGTAAGAAAAATTATAAAAACTGCTGATTAGGTTTGAGGTGGAGAAATGATACAACAAGAGACAAGACTGAAAGTCGCTGACAACACGGGGGCAAAAGAAATTCTTTGCATCCGAGTGTTAGGGGGCTCACATCGACGTTATGCCCGGGTTGGAGATGTAATTGTGGCAACTGTTAAAGAGGCGGTTCCTGGCGCTTCAGTGAGCAAAGGCGATGTGGTTAGAGCAGTGGTTGTCCGGACTAGAAAGGAGACTAAAAGAAAAGATGGTTCAAGCGTGTCCTTTGATGACAATGCGGCTGTATTGATAAACGAGACAGGTAATCCTCGCGGAACTCGAATTTTTGGTCCTGTCGCCCGAGAATTGAGAGATAAAAACTTTATGAAAATAGTTTCTCTGGCACCAGAAGTGATTTAGGGGGTTGAGAGTGGGTGGATTGAAGATAAAGAAGGGTGATAGAGTAGAAGTAATTGCAGGCAAAGACCGCGGAAAAATTGGAAAGGTACTTCGAGTTTTTCCTTCAACTAATCGGTTGATTGTGGAAAAAGCAAACGTGGTAAAAAAACATTCTCGACCTACTCAGAAAAACCCTCAAGGCGGAATTGTTGAAATGGAAGCACCATTACATGTTTCTAATGTAATGTTGATTTGCCCTCGTTGCAGTAAAAAAACGCGAGTGGGCAAAGCGGTTTTGGCTGATGGTAGCCGAGTTAGGATTTGTAAAAAGTGCGGGAGTGAAATAGACTAAAATGACTGTTAGAGAAAGAAAAGCTTCAGAGAAGGTTGTTCCTCGAATAAAAAAGCTTTATTTGGAGAAGGTTCGACCTTGGTTGGTTAAAGAACTCAATCTAAAAAATGTAATGGAAGCGCCTAAACTAGAAAAAGTTGTGATAAATATGGGAGTAGGTGAGGCTGTTCAGAACGATAAAATTTTGGAACAAGCTGTTGAAGACTTATCTTTAATTACGGGCCAGAGACCAATTGTTACCCGTGCAAAAAAATCAGTCTCTGGTTTTAAAGTGAGGCAGAAAATGGCTATTGGTTGTAAAGTAACTTTGAGGGGAGACCGGATGTATGAGTTTATCGACCGTCTGGTAAATGTTGCTTTGCCTCGCGTCCGCGACTTCCGTGGTCTTTCATTAAAGTCTTTTGATGGACGAGGTAACTATAACTTCGGAGTTGAAGAGCAGTATATTTTTCCTGAAATTGATCTCGATAAATCAGAGAAGGCCTTGGGTATGGACATTTGTATTGTTACTTCGGCTCGGACTGATGAGGAGGCGCGCTATCTTCTTGAAGGTTTAGGCTTTCCTTTTCGGAAGAAAACTCAGGTGGAAAAGAAACTTGCGGAAGGAGGTCAAGGTGACGCGGAAAGCACTTAAAGTTAAACAAAAACGCGAACCCAAATTTAGTGTTCGCAAATACAACCGCTGTTGTCGCTGTGGGAGAGCCCGTGGGGTTTATACTCGCTTTGGACTTTGTCGAATTTGTTTGAGGGAACTTGCACATCGGGGTGAAATTCCTGGATTAAGGAAGGCTAGCTGGTAGGAGGTGGCAAAATGGTTTTAACAGATCCAGTTGGCGATATGGTTACAAGAATCAGGAATGCAAATCGAGCTTATCATGAATGGACAGAAATCCCATCAGCCCGCTTTAAAAAAGAACTCTGTAAAATTTTGAAGAGGGAAGGCTATCTGGAGGATTATAAAGTGGAACGCAGAGGTTCGGCTGAGGTTATAAAAGTGAAACTAAAGTATGGACCAAACAAAAAAAGAGCTATCACGGGAATTATGAGAATCAGCAAACCTGGCTTGCGAGTGTATGTCAAAAAAGAAGAGATTCCCAAGGTGATGGGAGGATTGGGTGCGGCTATAATTTCCACTTCCCGCGGCCTTTTGACTGATAAGGAAGCAAGACAAAAAGGCGTTGGTGGTGAAGTAATTTTATATATCTGGTAAGGAGGTTTTTTTGTCAAGAGTAGGTAAGAAAGTAATTAATATTCCAGCTAATGTGACAATCGAGGTAGAGCCAAATTTAGTGAGAGTGAAAGGGCCCAAAGGCGAGCTCACTCAGGCTATTCATCCGGCGGTGGAAGTTTTGGTTAAAGACAATACCGCTGTTGTCATTAGAAAAGGTGATGAACCTTATTATCGAGCTATTCATGGTTTGACCCAGCGCTTAATTGCTAATATGGTTGAGGGGGTTTCGCGAGGGTTTAGTAAAACTCTGGAGATAGTAGGTGTGGGGTATCGGGCAGCAATGAAGGGGAGTGATCTCGAGTTGAGCGTTGGCTATTCTCATCCAGTAGTTTTCAAGAAGATTCCAGGGATTGATTTTGAAGTTCCTAATCCTACTACGGTGGTGATCAAAGGAATCGACAAACAGTTGGTGGGTGAGGTAGCAGCTAAAATTCGTGCAATTAGAAGCCCTGAGCCATATAAGGGCAAGGGAATAAAATACGCTGACGAGTTTATCAAAAGAAAAGCTGGGAAAGTAGGGAAGGCATGATTAGGTTAAAGCGAAGCAAATTAAGCGATAGAGTTTATTCTCGACAAAGGAGACATCGGCGAGTTCGAAAGAAAGTTTTTGGAACGGCCGAGCGACCGAGACTCTCGTTTTTTCGGAGTAATTACAATATCTATGCCCAGATAATTGATGACGATAGGGGAGTTACTTTGACTTCAGCTTCAACTTTGGACAAAGAGCTTAAGGAGTTCAGAGGGAAAAAGAATATTGAAGCTGCAAAAGCGGTGGGCAGATTGATTGCTAAAAGAGCAATAAAAATGGGCATAAAAAGAGTGGTCTTTGACCGAGGTGGCTTTAAATATCATGGACGCGTTAAGGCTTTGGCTGATGCAGCCAGAGAAGAAGGACTAGAGTTTTGATGGAAAGGTGGGAAATGGAAAAGTCTTTAGAAACACCGGAACAGTTTGAAGAAGAAATTGTTTTCATAAATCGAGTAGCTAAAGTAACTAAGGGTGGGAGAAGATTTAAAATGGCTGCTCTGGTTATAGTTGGGGACAGAAAAGGACAAGTCGGTATTGGTTACGGGAAAGGGAACGAGCTTCCGTTGGCTATTCAAAAAGGTGTTCAGGCGGCTAAAAAGAATCTCTTTCGCGTGCCTTTAAATGGAACTACTATTCCTCATGCTGTTTTGGGCGATTTTAAGGCCAGTAGAGTTTTGATCAAACCTGCTGCTCCGGGAACAGGAGTAATTGCTGGCGGTCCAATCAGAGCTCTTTTTGAGTTGGCGGGAATAAAGGATGTTTTGGCAAAGTCTCTCGGCTCTGCAAACGCAATAAACATGGTTAAAGCGGCTGAGAAAGGCTTGAAGAGCCTACTTAATCCTGAAGAAGTTAAAGCTTTAAGAGAAGAAACTCGTGGGAGAGAAAATGAAACTAAGAATAAAGCTGGTTAAGAGCGCAATTGGTCGGTCAGAAAGCCAGAAGAAAACTTTAAAAGCGCTTGGCTTGAAGAAGCTTAACCAGTCAGCGACAAAAAAAGACACACCTTCGATTAGAGGTATGATTTCTAAGGTTTCTCATTTAGTTGAGGTGGAGGAGGTATCGGATTGAGGCTTGATGCTTTAAGACCAAACCCCGGCTCAATTAAGAGAAAAAAAAGATTGGGACGAGGCCTTGGTTCTGGTCATGGAGTTACTGCTGGCCGGGGAACGAAGGGCCAGAAGGCTCGTTCGGGTGGATCTAAAGGTCCTCATTTTGAAGGGGGACAAAACCCCTTTTATCTTAGAGTTCCTCGTTATCCTGGGTTTAAAAATCCTTTTAAAAAAGTTTATGCTGTTGTAAATCTGGATAAACTGAATATTTTTCCTGAAAACTCGGTAGTTGACCGTGATGCTTTAATTGAAAAGAATTTGATAAAGAAAAATGAAAGGTTGGTTAAAATTCTTGGACGAGGAAAATTAGAAAAAAAATTGATTGTAAAAGCCCATGCTTTTAGCAAAAAAGCGGTTGAGGAAATAATGGGGAAGGGTGGGAAAGTAGAGTTAGTTAATGATTAAAGAACTAGCTAATGCTTTTAAAGTCGAAGAATTAAGAAAAAAGCTTTTATTTACTTTATTCATCATAATTTTGTACCGTTTAGGTTCGTTTATACCTATCCCTGGCGTTCCTCGTGGTGTTTTTGCCAAGCTTTTTAGAGAAAGCGCCATCCTCGGTTTCTTAAATATTTTTACAGGCGGGGCGTTGGAAAATTTGGCAATTTTTGCTCTAGGGATAATGCCGTATATCACTGCTTCAATTATCATGGAACTTTTGACAGTAGTTATTCCTCAAGTTGAACGATGGGCAAAAGAAGGGGAAGAGGGAAGAAGAAAAATTGTTCAATGGTCAAGGTACTTAACTTTAATTTTGGCTTTAATTCAATCTTTTTTTATTATGAATTCGCTTAGGCTCAGCATACCGGTGATCAACAAAATGGTGATTGTTATAACTCTAGTCTCAGGGATGGCTTTAATAATGTGGATGGCTGAGTTGATAACCCAGCGGGGGATTGGCAATGGGATGTCGCTTTTAATTTTTACCAGTATTATTTCACGCTTTCCCCAAGCTATTGCAGAGACTCTACAGGTGGCGAGTCCCGCTTATATTGGATTAGTAATAGTGGTTGTTTGTTTAGCAATTGCCGGCATTATCTTTATCGAACAGGGCCAAAGGCGAATTCCAGTGTCTTACGCAAAAAGAATTATTGGCCGGCGGGTTTACGGTGGCGCTAGCACTTACTTACCAGTAAAGATTAATTCGGCTGGCGTAATACCAATAATTTTTGCTTCTTCAGTTCTTTTCTTCCCGGCGGCAATGGCAAAAGTGATGCCAAGCGGCATTTTGCAGGACTTAGCGAACTCTTTAGAGAGAGCTTCATTTCTTTACCTTTTTCTTTACTTTGTTTTGATAATTTTCTTTACTTTTTTTTATTCAGAAATTATTTTTAATCCAGTTCGCCTGGCTGAAGACTTGCAAAAGTGGGGTGGCTTCATTCCTGGTGTCCGACCAGGAGCACCGACCACTGATTATATAAACCGAATTTTAAAAAGGGTGACTTTTCCGGGCGCCGTTTTTTTAGGTGTGGTGGCTCTTTTCCCAACAGTTTTACTTTCTCAAACCAAAATACCTTTTTTTAAATTTTTTGGTGGCACCTCAATATTGATAACAGTGGGCGTCGCATTGGACACTGTTAAGCAGATAGAGGCTCAACTTTTAATGAGACGTTACGAAGGACTTTTAAAGTAGAGGAGGAAGAAAGTGAGGCTTGTTTTTTTGGGCCCGCCAGGGGTGGGTAAGGGAACGCAAGCTCGGCGCTTGTCGCAGGAGTACAACTGGCCTCAGATTGCTACAGGTGACATCCTTCGGGAAGCGGTAGCTCAAGAGACTCCGCTGGGGTTGAGAGCCAAAGAATATATGGAACGTGGTGATCTGGT
>CALKMS010000112.1 GCA_938091145.1 uncultured bacterium | reverse complement strand
CGATATTGAAGTAGTTAACAAAACTACTATCTGGTTCATGCTCTTAGCTTCTGGTGGTTCGTTGTTTTTTTTGCTCTTAGGAGCCTTTGTTACCAAACTAATTGTTGAGACAATTTATCATTTTCCGAATCGAAAGCAGCCTGAAAAAGACATTTTAGTTTTCTTACCCTTACTACTTTTTTTTCTCTCAACCGCCATACTCCTATTTTACCTTCGCTCATTAGAGAGTATACCTTTAATTGAAGCTATTGTAGGCTCACCCCCCGAAAAAATCTCTCGAGCTCGTTTTTATGCCACCGCTGGTTTGGACCTAAAATACCACTGGATTTCCTTTTTCATTCACGAATGCCTTCCTTTTCTTTCCTTTTTGTTTTTAGGAAATTACTTGCTGAAAAGAAAAAAAATTCATTTAACAATTTTTTTGCTTTCCCTGCCAATAACCATTTTCGCTCAAATTGTTGAAGCCCAGAAGGCTCCACTAATTTTATTTATAATTGGCTTGTTTTTAGTTTGTTGGTACATGGAAAAGATTAGCTTAAGTCCAAAAACCATTTTTGCCCTCGGGCTAATTTCTCTTACAATCTTGTTCATTTTATACTCATTATTTATGCCGAGCTCATTTTGGGTTCAAAACCTTGCTAAACCCATCCAAAGGACTGCCGCTAGCCAGATTGCTTCAAGCTACTTTTACCTCGAGTACTTTCCTAAAGAAAAATCTTTTCTTCTTGGTCGCTCTTTTCCTAATCCCAAAGGTATTTTGCCATACCAAAACTACCCTTTAGCCGTTAAGATGATGGACTTTTTAAACCCAAATTTGGCCACCAAAGGTCAATCGGGAAGTGCCAACACTGTTTTTTGGGCAGAAATTTATGCTAACTTCGGATTCCTGCCAATTCCTTTTGCTTCCTTTTTTATTGGAGCTTCAATTTATTTTGTTGAATTTTTCTTAAAAACTGGCAGGCTTAACTCTTTAAAAGCCGCGCTATTTTCTTGGTTAACTCTTTTCATTTCCCGCCTTAGTTTGACTTCGCTCAGCACCCTAATTTTAACCCCCTCTCTTTTTGGAATAATTTTTATCGCTTTCATCTTTCGAGGATACACTGCTATCAAAAACATTGTTTTCTCTACCTATGAAGAAAAGGGATTTTGATGGCTGAGCAAATCAAAGTTATACACATTGTTTTAAATGCGTATACTTTTGATTCTCGAGTACAAAAAGAAGTAAAAAGTCTAAAAAAAGCTGGCTATCAAAGCTTTGTTTTTGCCTTACACGAAAAAGATTTTTCAGAAGAAGAACCGGGAAATCCACATATCAAACGTTTTAAATTAAAAACCCGCCCCTGGCCTAAAAAGAAATTTTTTCAGGCTTTTAAATATCTCGAATTCATTTACCGGGCAATGAAAGAAGCAAAAAAAATAAAACCCCAAATAGTTCACGCTCATGACCTTAACGCCCTGCCGATTGGCTTTCTTATTTCAGTTAGACACAGGGTGCCTTTAATATACGATGCTCACGAGTTTGAAACTGAGCGTGTTCATTTCAAAAGTAAATTGCTGAAAAAATTTTTGAGATCACTAGAGGGTTTTTTAATTAAAAGAGCTTTCAAGACTATTACTGTAAGCCCATCAATTGCCTTAGCTTACCAACAAATGTACATGGTAAGTCCAGAAATTATCCTTAACTGTCCTAATTACCAAGAACCCAAACGTAGAAAAGAATTCCGCCATAAAGTAGGTTTGCCGTTAGACAAAAAAATCTTTATCTATCAGGGGAGGCTTGATGCCGAAAGAGGAGTAGAAACTCTACTTGAAGTTTTTAAAGAACTCAAAAATGAAAAAGTCGCTTTACTACTAATGGGCTACGGAATTTTAGAAAAAAAGGTTCGCGAAGAGGCTAACAATAATCCTGAAACCATTTACTTTAAAGGAGCCGTGCCTCCTGACGAGCTTTCCAAATACACAAGCTCGGCTGATTTTGGGATTTTTCTTCTGGAAAGCGCAAGTTTAAGCCACCTCTATTCGCTTCCCAATAAACTTTTTCAGTACCTCATGGCAGGACTTCCTGTAATCGTAAGCGATACTCCGGAGCAAAAGCGAATAGTTGAAGAGTTTAAATGCGGTCTCGTTGTTAATCCCCAAAACAAAGAAGAAGTTAAAGCAGCCATAATAAAACTAGCTACTTCTGACACCTCTTTTTATCGCCAACAAGCACTAAAAGCAGCTAAAGTTTACAACTGGGAAAGGGAAGAAGAAAAACTATTAAAAATATATAAAGATGCTTCCGAGGTAAAAAGTTAAATTGCAAAAAATAAAGAAAAAAGTTTGTGTGTTAACAACAGTCCATATTCCCTTTGACACCAGAATTTATCATAAGGAAATAAAATCTTTACTCAGAGCTGGTTATCAGATAACTCTCTTTGCTCCGGCAGAAAAAGAGATTGTTAAAGAAAACTTTAAACTTGTTCCTCTAAAAAAGCCCTCCTCGGTTTTTAAAAGATTCATTTTAAGCAATTTTCAGCCCCTGCGTTTAGCCTTAAAGTTTAAAAGCGATGTTTATCATTTCCACGACCCCGAATTAATCTTTGTTGGCTTAATTCTAAAAATACTCGGCAAAAAGGTCATTTACGATGTTCATGAAGATTACGAACTAGCAATTCTTTCCAAATCCTACCTTAAACCATCAATAAGAAAACTTGTTTCTCTAATATTCAACCTTCTCGAAAAAAATATCAGCCGTTTTTTTGATGCCGTCATTACTGCCGGAAGGGATATTGAACTTAAATTTCGTTTCTACAATCGCCGAACTATTTTGTTGAGAAACTACCCTTGGAAAAAAGATTTTGAAAATATTGAATTTCAGAGGAAAAAAGACTCAAAAACCTTTAAATTAATTTA
>CALKMS010000111.1 GCA_938091145.1 uncultured bacterium | reverse complement strand
ATTTTCATAAGGAAACTGTAAAACTTTAATCCCAGCTTTTTTTAAAACCTCAGCCTTCCTCATTAAAATCTTTTCCGTTGTTGCCAGCCAGGTTTCAATTTTAGAAGCAGATGAAACAACTTTGCTTTTCAAAGGAATTTTACCTTCAGAGTCAAGAATCACCCTAATCCATCTTTTTTTGAAAGAGTTAAATCTGGGGGTTCGTGGAGTTAAAAGAGGGTCATCAACCAAAACTGTGTTAATTCCAACCATAATAGCATCAACTTGAGCTCTTAGGCGATGAACAAATCGTTGAGCCTTCTCTTGAGTTAAAAAGGTTCGCTTGCCTTGAAATCCAATTTTTCCATTTAAAGAAAGAGCATTTTTTAAAATGACAAACGGAAGGCCAGTGGTAATGTGCTTGAAATAAGCTTCATTTAGTTCTCTTAGTTCATTTTTTAAAAACCCCACCTCAACCGAGATACCATTTTTTTTCAAAATTTCTACCCCTTTTCCTCTAACTTTCGGATTTGGATCAAGCGTACCGATACAAACTTTTTTTAGGCCTGCTTTAATTATGGCCTCAGTGCAAGGTGGTGTTCGCCCATAAAAACAACATGGCTCTAAAGTGACAAAAAGTTCTCCTCCTTTTGTTTGCCTTCCAGCGGCTTTTAGGGCCTCTATTTCCGCGTGAGGCATACCCGCTTGCCGATGATAGCCTTCGCCAACCACTTTACCGTTTTTAACCAAGACGGCACCAACTGCTGGGTTGGGGCTGGTTTTCCCCAGGCCCTTTTTAGCTAAATTCAGTGCTCTTCTCATAAACTCTTCTTTTGCTTTTAAATCCTTCACTTGCACCTTTAAATTTAGCCAAACAAAAAAGCCAAGGGAGAAAGCCTTGGCTTCAACCTGCCTTCTCCCATCCAGACTGTAACTGTCGGTCTCGGAGTTTCACCGAGTCAACCCTTTTTAAAGGGCTCGCGGACTTTACCGCCGGTCGGGAATTCCACCCTGCCCTGAAGGCAACTTTTAAATTGCTCCTTTATTTTACCAGACTTGTTTGCAAAAGTTAAACAAGGCGTCTGAGGCCTTAAAAATTAATGAACTGAAACTATCTCCATGCTCATCGTTTCCCGCTAAAAGCAGGCATTCAAGCTTGTTTTATATCTTCCAATTTTTGGTTTTATCAAAACAACAAAACAAGCAAGTTATTAAAATAATAAAAACAGGAAACAATTGTCTTAAAGGTGCCTCATTTTTTCAACCAAAAAATCATTAAAAAATATTTTAATTAATTAACACTTCGGCAATTCTTTTGGCCACCTAACCATCCCAGAGTTCTCGAATACTGCCTTTTTTCACTGTCCATTGAGAATTTTGGCACCTTTTCGAATGATAAGTTCGGTATTATTGCCCACCCATTTACTTGTGCCCTAAGTAATGGTTCAGGTCTTTTAGTGTTTTCTCGTAAAGCAGGTGAGGAACGCCCAAAATTTTCGTCTCCTCATGAATCTTACCAAAATCAGGCAGCATTAGCCTGGCACCGTTCAAAAGATTTATAAAGCTGAGATAGCCTAAAGGTTGAACAACATTGAGATTATTAAGTTTTCTTTAGCTCTTTTCAAAACCAAATTCTTTAAGTCTTTTAATAGTCGAGGCTGAGCCGAAAAAACAATAGGCTCTTTTTTTTCATCTTGTCCAAAGCTTGAATTTTTTTAAAGCATCAAAATTATCGACGTTAAAAAGAAGATGAATGGTTAAAAGAGCAAACTGATTTCCTTAAACCCCAAGTTTGTTAAAGATGTTATCGTCGACAACCTTATCTTTAAATCTTCTAAAAGTATTAATCATTACATTGCCGACAAGAAATTTTCTTTTGCCCTACCTTCCCACAGGAGATTATCATTATCAAAATGTTCAGCAGTAAACAGATAATCAAAAATTTAATCAGCAAGTACCCGATTGACTTCTTCAAACATTGTACAGTCAAAAAACGAAGACCAGCTTTCACATCAGCTAGTGGCGTCAGCAATCTAGCAGTTAATAACGCGCAAGTAATTGTTGAACTTATATCACCAACTCCAATTATAAGATCAAGTCCCATTTTCCCCCAACACCGTCTCAAAAGCTATCCTAATTTTGGCAGTTTGCTCAACATGAGGCCCTGAACCAACCTCGTGATAAACAGCAGTTTCTCTAAGGCCAAGTCCTTGAAAAAACTTCAGGCATCTCATAATCGTAATGCTGACCGATGTGCACTAAAGCCTGCTGAAACACGTTGGGAAATTTAGACATCTCTTCCATAAAGGATGCTATCTTCATAAAATTTGGACGAGCTCCAGCAATCTGAACGACTTTCATTTTAAGGTTTCAACTCAATAATTCGTCGTTTTATCAAAAATCTTTTCGTAACATTATGGAAAATTAATAAACGTTTAAAAAAATAAAATCTTATTAAATCATTTATGCATTTGTTTAAATCAAGTGCCGTGAACTATAAAAATTTTTATGAAGGATAGGGCAACAACTGATTAAAACAAATCAAAAGCTCTCTGCCGATGTTTTGTTTCGCTCAATCCTCTTCTTCATTTAAGCTAGGAAGCTCAAGAGCACGAATGTTGGGCAATGAACCAGCTAAGCCTTCAATGTCTCCTCTTAAACCTGAAAGATTAGTAACCACTCGATTAATCTGTTTCTCTCTTTTTGCCCAGAGGCGTTCCATTGCCCTCCTCTCCGCTTCTAAATCTTCACGCAAACCTATAAAGGCCTCCATTATGGCCTGAACCCGATTTCTAAATTCTGGCCCCGTCAAGTAATTGTAAAGCATTTCCATTTTTTCTTCCTTTCCTTCCTGGTTTTTCCTTTCAACAGCTAACTGAATAAGAGAATGCCTGATAACTGAGGCCAGATTCACAGCCAAAGAAACCTTTGAAACCCAAACTCCTCTGATAAACGAAAAATGATTGACCTCTTTTGGCAAAACTTCAGAAACCAACACCGCAACTTCAGCCCGAACTTTTCTCTGATCATCCTTCAGTTTATCTATCCAGCTATCACTCCAGTTTTTTGTCCTTTTGGTTTCCCAAAGTATTTTCCCGCAGACTAAACCCTGCTGAGTTCGAACCGTTTGAATAACATCTGCGCCTTTATACCCTGCCTTCACCGGTTCAATAAGATCAAAAGGAAACTCTCTCCTCAAAGCATCTTCAAGAAATTCCTCTAGCACTTCCCCTTGAAACTGTTGCGATTGTTGCTCGGTTCGGCGTTTTAATTCATCAACCTGAAATTTCACTTCTCTCAACTCCCTGTCCTTCTCTGCTAAGAGCAACTGATACTTTTCTTCAAGCTGACGGCTAATTTCTTCACTCAATTTTTTTCGTTCTTCATTCAGCTTTTTCGCTAATTCCAGTTCCATTAACTCTTTCTCGTTCTCCAGCTTTTGTTTTTCCCTCAATAGCTCGACTTCTTTCTTTTGTTGCTCAACTAATTGTTTTTTGTAGTCCTCCATCTGTTTTTGCAAAAACTTCATCTTTTCCAAATGAATCTCCTCTATTTCCTTTTTTATCTTTTCCTGCCATTCTTTCTTCTCTTCAGCTAATTGCCGCTGTAGTTCATCTTCGCGCTTCCTAAACTCGGCTTCCTTTTTCTCCAAAGCGCTTCTAACTTTCATCTCCAGTTCTTTCTCATAATGAGCTCTCACATCAGATTCGATATCTCTGTAAAGAGCCTCAGAAATCTCGAATGAACGATTACAAAAGGGACAAGTGACAAACAATGTAGATGACAATGAAAAAACTAGATATTTAAAGTATTCTAATGAAAGAGTAAAAAGTAATCCATAAGATTTGTTTATCAAATTCCATTCAATGAATAATAGTAAGACTAAAAAACCTAGGCAAATTAATAAAT
>CALKMS010000110.1 GCA_938091145.1 uncultured bacterium | reverse complement strand
GATGCCGCAACCTACCTCCTTAGCTTTTTAAACTCAAACCCATTTTGGATAATTTTTCTTTGACTTCCTGAACCGATTTCTGTCCCATGTTTCTGATCCGGGAAAGATCGTCTTCAGTCAACTCGATCAGCTGCTCCACTGTATCTATCCCTTCTTTCTTTAAGCAGTTATAAGAACGGGCAGAAAGTTCAAGTTGCTCAAGGGGAGTGCTGTAAATAGACTCCGATTGAACTCTAATATCTCTAAACATAACGGGTATTTTTTTGTCGGCGCGAATAAACAAGTCAAGATGGCTTTTCAAAATCTGAGCGGCATGATTAGCTGCTTCAATAGGTTTCATAGCCCCATTGGTTTCAATTTCCATCGTCAGACGCTCGTAATCTGTTTGCTGACCAACTCTTGTTTCTTCCACTTTATAACTCACTTTTTTAACAGGAGAAAAGTTTGAGTCAATTGGAATCACTCCAATTGGAGCATCAGGATCTCGATTCTTCTCAGCGGTCACGTAGCCACGCCCACGAGAAACAGTCACCATCATTTCAAGGCTTGCTTTATCTGTCAAAGTGGCAATCGGTAAATCAGGATTGACAATTTCCACACCAGCTGGCACTTCGAAGTCTCCCGCTTTAAGCTTGGCCGGTCCTTTAGCTTTTAATTTCAGAACTGCTTCTTCCAGATCTGACTTAATCACTACTTCCTTTAAATTTAAAAGAATGTGAATAACGTCTTCTTTAACGCCAGGTATAGTCGAAAACTCGTGAGAGACACCTTCAATTTTAACTGAAGTTATAGCTGCACATCCCAAAGAAGAAAGCAAAACTCTTCTCAAGGAGTTTCCCAAAGTATAACCAAAACCTCTCTCAAGAGGCTCCACCACAACTCGAGCATAGTTATCTGAAATCTCTTCCCAATGAACTTTGGGCTTCAAAGCTTCAAACATAAGCTAAAAACCTCCGTTCCTAAAATTAGAAACTTTTTATTTAGAATAGAGCTCAACAATCAAATGCTCCTGAATAGAAAGGTCTATCTGTTCGCGAGTTGGGAGACTCAATACTTTCCCCTCCTGTTTTTTCTCATCAAAAGAAAGCCATTCTGGAACCGCTGCTCGGAAAGGAGAAGATAAATTGGACTTCACTTTCTCTACCGATTTACCTCTCGCGGTAAGCCCTATTACCTCGCCAGGGCTTACAAGATAAGAAGGAACATCGACTTTCTTTCCATTAACAGCAATATGACCATGGTTAACAAGTTGACGTGCCTCCCGGCGAGAAAGAGCAAAGCCCAACCGAAAAACTACATTATCAAGCCTTCTTTCCAAGAATTGAAGCAAAATTTCCCCCGTTTTCCCTTTCTTTTTAGCTGCCATCTCATAGTATTTGGCAAACTGGGCTTCTTGAATTCCATAGATTCTCCTAGCCTTTTGTTTCTCTCTTAATTGCAAAGCGTATCCCTTTTCTTTTCGCCGCCGACGACCATGTTCACCAGGAGGATAAGGTCGCTTATCAAGCGCGCACTTATCAGTGAAACACTTCTCTCCTTTCAAAAAAAGTTTTGTTTCCTCCCGCCGACAAAGCCGACAAACTGGACCCGTATATCTTGCCATTTAACTACACTCTCCGCTTTGATGGGGGGCGACACCCATTGTGAGGCACCGGAGTAACATCAATAATGCTAACTATATCAAAACCAAGTGCCTGCAACGTCCGGATTGCCGTTTCCCTACCCGAACCTGCACCTTTGACCCTAATATCAAGCTTTTTTATACCCAAATCTAGAGCCTTTTTGCCCACTGCTTCAGCTGCAAGCTGAGCAGCAAAAGGTGTGCCCTTTTTAGTCCCAGTAAAACCGACCGTTCCAGCACTTTCCCAAACCAAAACATTACCTTCCCTGTCCGAAATGCTAACTATTGTATTATTAAAAGTTGACTTAATATTAACCACGCCATGCTCAACGCGACGCTTATCTTTTTTTCTTCCTGTTCGCCGTCCTCCTTTTTTAGCCAACTCCTACCTCCTATTTCTTTCCTTTTTTCGCCCCAATTGTTCTCCTGGGGCCCTTACGTGTCCTGGCATTGGTTCGGGTTCTCTGCCCCCGCACAGGTAGCCCCCGAACATGCCTTATCCCTCGATAACAACCAATTTCAATCAGCCTTTTTATGTTTTGGGCAACTTCTTGCTTTAGCTCACCCTCGACCTTAAAGTTCTCATCAATATAAGACCTTATTCGAGCAACTTCTTCTTCGCTTAAATCCTTAACCCTTTTATCCTTGTCCACTCCAACCTGTTTTAGAATCAAATTAGAACGACTTCGCCCAATTCCGTAAATGTAAGTAAGCGCGACTTCTACTCTTTTGTTCTTTGGCAAATCAACACCAGCTATCCGCGCCACAAGTTCACCTACTTCCCTTGCCTCTGCTTATGGCGCACATTAGAACAAATAACCATTACTTTGCCTTTTCTTTTAATAACCTTGCACTTGGCACAAATCGGCTTTACTGACGGTCTAACCTTGATTTCAATCACCTACTTTTTTCGATAAATTATGCGCCCTCGATTCAAGTCATAAGGCGAAAGTTCCACCGTTACCTTATCGCCAGGCAAAATTCTTATGTAATTAATTCTCATCTTACCTGAAATATGGGCCAAAACTACATGACCATTTGGAAGCTCTACTTTAAACTGTGCATTGGGTAGAGCTTCCAGAACAGTACCTTCCACTTCTATTTTTTCTTCTTTATTCATCACCGATAAAACAAAAGGTAATTTTAACAAAAAGATCTTTTTTCGTAAAGAACTATTTTGTCAAGATCAACGGCCCATTTTTTGTAACCGCCACTGTATGTTCGAAATGAGCTGATAAGCTCCCATCAGCGGTTACCACTGTCCAACCGTCAGACAAAACCTCTACCTGATAATCCCCAGCATTTACCATTGGTTCAATAGCCAAAGTCATTCCTTCTTCCAATAAAGGCCCTTTGCCTGCCTCACCGTAGTTAGGTACCTGAGGATCCTCGTGTAATTGCCGACCAATGCCGTGCCCGACGAGCTGTCTCACCACTGAAAATCCGTTACTTTCCACCCTATTCTGAATAGCTGCTGAAATATCAAAGAGATAGTTCCCTGGCTGACATTGAGCAATCCCAGCGTATAATGCCTCCCGAGTCACTTTAATCAATTTCTGAGCCAAAGGTGAAACCCTACCAACAGGAAAGGTAGCAGCAACATCAGAAAAAAACCCCTGATATTCCACACCGAGATCGAGGCTAACTATGTCTCCTTCAGCCAAGACTCTCTTTGCCGTAGGTATCCCATGAACCACTTCATCGTTTATGGAAATACAAAGACCAGCCGGAAAACCACGGTAACCTTTAAAGGCGGGTCTTGCTTTATGAGTAAGGATGTAGCGCTCAGTTAACTCATTAAGATAGCTAGTTTTAACCCCGGGCCGAATATTCTTTTCCAAAATTTTCAAGGTTTCAGCTGCAATCTTTCCTGCTTGAGCCATTAAGAGCAGCTCTTGCGGCGATTTACAGCTAATCATTATCTAAACCAAGTACCTCTTTTAAATGCTCATAAACGCGGTCAGGACTTTGTTCCCCGTTAACTTCCCATAAAATACCCCGACTCCGATAATAGCTAATCAATGGAGCGGTTTGAGCTAAGTAAACTTCCATCCGCCGTCTGACCGTATTTTCAGAATCATCGCTTCGCTGGTAAAGTTCACCACCGCACTGGTCACAAACTCCTTCAACCGCCGGTGGTTTGTAAACAACATGGTATAAAGCGCCGCAATTCTTGCAAATTCGCCGACCTGTCAATCGCCGAAGTATTTCTCTTTCACTAACTTTAAAATAAACCACAGCATCTATACCCAAACCTAAGGAAGAAAGTTCGGCCTCCAACTCCTGAGCCTGATTAACCGTTCGGGGAAATCCATCGAGGATGAATCCTTCCTGTGCATCGGGCTCAGAAAGGCGCTCATTAAGAACATCTGAAGAATCGGTGAGAGATTTTAATTGCTGCCCTAGGTTGATTCTTGACTATCCTATTGCGCCAGCTCCCCATGGCGTTGTCATTTTTGGTTTAACGCAGGTTTCTAACGACATCTCCAATTT
>CALKMS010000109.1 GCA_938091145.1 uncultured bacterium | reverse complement strand
CTCTCAAACTCTTCTAAGTTATAGGCAATCCCCCCGCCTGTTCCCCCTAAAGTAAAGCTAGGGCGAATAATTAAAGGAAAACGAAGATAAGATAAAACTTCTTTCGCTCGGCTTATCGAATCAACTAATTCACTTCGCGGGACTTTCAACCCAAGGCTTTCCATTGCTTTTCGAAAAGCTTTTCGATCTTCAGCTTTCTTAATAGCAGAAAGCGTGGCGCCTATCATTTCAACCCCATATTTCTCCAGTATCCCCTGTTCAGCTAGTTCGACCGCCACGTTTAAACCCGTTTGTCCGCCTAGAGTGGGAAGTAAGGCATCAGGTCTTTCTTTAGCTATTATCTTTTCAATAATCTCAGGCAAAATTGGCTCAATATAAGTGGCGTCGGCAAATTCAGGGTCAGTCATTATAGTAGCTGGATTGGAGTTAACCAAAACAACTTTATAACCTTCTTGTTTTAAAACCTTGCAAGCTTGCGTGCCCGAGTAATCAAACTCACAAGCCTGCCCAATGACAATAGGACCAGAACCAATTATTAAAATCTTCTTAAGGTCAGTTCTTTTAGGCAAAATTTCTCCTTTTCATTAACTCAATAAACTCGTCAAAAAGGTAAGTGGTGTCATGGGGTCCCGGCGAAGCTTCAGGATGAAATTGAACAGAAAAGGCAGCAACATCAAGGCAGCGCATTCCTTCAAGAGTTCCATCATTTAAATTCAAGTGAGTCATCTGAACTTTACCAAATTTGCTTTCGCCAATAAGTTTTTTTCTTTGAAAATCAAAGGCTTGACCAACCTCCCAACCTTTTAGCTCGATACCGAAATAGCGTGAATCGACCGCAAAGCCATGATTCTCAGCAGCAATTTCTACTCTTCCATTGCTTAAATTTTTGATCGGCTGGTTTGCCCCCCGGTGCCCAAACTTCAGTTTGTAGGTAGCCGCTCCCAAAGCAAGACCCAGCATCTGATGACCCAAACAAATTCCAAAAAGGGGAACTTTACCAATTAGCTGACGAGCTAATCTGATCATGTAAGTCAGGGGGGCTGGATCGCCAGGCCCGTTTGAAAAAAGAACACCATCCGGTTTCAAACTCATAATTTCTTTTTCTTCAGTAAAGGCAGGTACAACGTAAACAGCGCAGCCGCGCTTAGCCAGCTCGCGCAAAATATTATGCTTAACACCCCCATCGACAACCACTACCAAAAAGTCGCCCGAAGTTTCACCCTCAAAATAATAAGGCTTTTTAGTTGTTACCTTTTTTACTAAATCCTGTCCAACAATCGATGGAAAAGCTTTGACTTTCTTTAGCAATGAATCGGGCTTCAAGTCAATAGTTGAAATTGCTCCCTTCATTGCTCCAACCGTTCTGATCCTTCTAACCAGTGCTCGAGTATCAATGTCCTGGATACCTACAACTTTTCTTTCTTGAAGCCATTCCTCCAAACCTTTTTCTGCTCTCCAATTAGAGTATGTTCGCGAACCTTCTTTAACAATGAAGCCTGAAACTTGAGGCTTCGTTGACTCCATATCCTCACAGTTAACACCATAATTGCCAATGTGAGGATAGGTGAGAGTTACAATTTGGCCATAGTAAGAAGGATCGGTAAGTATTTCTTGATAGCCCGTCATTGAAGTGTTAAAAACCACTTCGCCAAAAGTCTCCCCTGGAAACCCAAATGATTTGCCCTCAAAAAAAGTGCCATCCTCAAGAACTAATAAAGCTTTCGGTTTAGCCAAGCAGCTTCTCCTCCCAGCAAAGTAAACGTCCGTTAGCAATCACCCCAAAAACCTTCCCTTTTAACCTCCATCCCAAAAAAGGGCTATTATAAGCCCATTCACTTTTTTCTTTTCTATAAACCCATTCCTTTTCCGGATCAAAAATAGTAATCGAAGCCGGAAAACCGGGTTTAATACCTCTAATATAACCCAACAGACTGGCAGGTTTTAAACTCATCGCTCTAACCAAATCCGTCCATGAAAGTTTACGAGGAAACACAAACTCCTGATAAATCAAAGAGAGTGCGGTATCGAGCCCAGCAACTCCAAAAGCCGCTTTCTCGAACTCAGTCTCTTTGTCTTCCAAAGCATGCGGAGCATGGTCAGTAGCGACCAAATCGATGACTTCATTAATTAAACCACTTTGAACCGCTTTAATATCCTCTTCTGTTCTGAGAGGTGGCTTCATTTTAAAATTTGGATCAAAGCGGACAAGCTCTTTCTCGGTTAACAAAAGGTGATGAGGGGTGACATCAGCAGTAACTTTCAATCCACTACTTTTAGCTTTATTAAGAAGTTGAACAGCCCCAGCGGTAGAAATATGCGTAAAGTGAATTCTTGCCGGATAATACTGAACCAAAGTTAAGTCACGGAGAATGGCAATTTCTTCGGCGGCTTTTGGCAACTCCCTTAATCCGAGACTCGCCGAGATCAATCCCTCGTTTACCTGTCCGTCAGCTGAGAGTGATTTTTCTTCAGGGTGCTGCATCAAAATCAAATCGAATGCCGAAGCGTAACGCAAAGCCATTTTCATAACCCAGGCGGACTGAACATAATTCCCGTCATCGGTCAAAACTTTTACGCCGGCCTCTTTAAGCAGCCCCATCTCTACTATTCTTTCGCCTTCCCGCCCTTGTGTAATGGCCGCAGCCGGCTGAAAATCAAAACCCGGAATTGAAGCTGCTTTCTCTCTAACAAAATGAACCATTTCTGGTGTGTCAATCGGCGGTTCGGTGTTGGGCATCATTAAACAGCCCGTAAAACCTCCATAGATTGCTCTTTCAATTCCCTGATCTATTGATTCAACTTCCTTTGGGCTAGGGTCGCGAAAGTGCACATGAAAATCGATTAGACCGGGCAAAATTACTTTCCCTTCGCAATCCAAAACCTTGACTTTACCAGCTTCGCTAAGGTTAATTAAAGGAGCAACCTCAGCAATTATATCTTCATTAACAAGAACATCCATTTTCTCCTCTTTTCCATAACCATCAACTACAAAACCATCTTTTAAAAGGATCATTTTGCTTTTTTAATTTCCCCCCTCACCAGCCAGAAAGTATGAAAGAACTGCCATCCTTACAGCCACACCGTTTTCCACCTGCTCTTCAATTAAAGAGACATCACTGTCGGCTACTTCCGAAGATAACTCCCAACCTCGATTTATTGGTCCGGGATGCATCAAAAAAGACCCCTTTTTTAATTTTTTGAGATGAGATAGCTGAAAGCTATAAAATCGAATGTATTCCCTTTCGGATGGAAAATAAGAGAGGGCAGCCCTTTCTTTTTGAATTCTTAACAGATAAACTATATCAACTTCAGAAACTACCTCTTCCAAAAAGTTTGTAATCTTCAAATCTAACCCTGTTAAAAAAGGAGGCAAAAGTGTTGGCGGAGCTACTAATGTTATCTCAGCTTCAAACAACTTTAGAACTTTTATTAGGGAACGAGCAACTCGAGAGTGGAGAATATCGCCAACAATTGCCACTTTTAAATTTTCTAAACGCCCAATCTTATCTTTTATAGTGAAGAGGTCGAGTAAGGCTTGAGTAGGGTGCTC
Organism: uncultured bacterium; assembly: GCA_938091145.1. Lineage (GTDB taxonomy): Bacteria > Actinomycetota > Aquicultoria > SKW223 > CALKMS01 > CALKMS01. Next base: position 1,588 of record CALKMS010000109.1, on the reverse strand, counting down.
GTGCATTCCATCGCCAGCATTAATAACTGAAAAATCATAGTCAGTTAACTGATAGTGGACCCCACAAGAAGAATGTCGCAAAACTAGAGCATCTATTTTCATTGCTTGAAGCGTTTTTGCCATGTCCTTTATTGACTCTCCTTTCTCAAGAGAAGTCCCTTTTGATTGAAAAGATAAAGTATCAGCTGAAAGTCTTTTAGCTGCAATTTCAAAAGATGCCCGAGTTCGAGTGCTTGGTTCAATGAAGCAAAGAGCCACGGTTTTTCCCCGCAAAGCTGGAACCTTCTTGACCTCACGGGTAGAAATCTCCTTATATGAGGCCGCATTTTCTAAAAGAACTTCAATTTCATTTTTCTTTAAATCATCAATTGAGATTAAATGCCGAGGTTTCAACTTTTTCCCCACTCTCCTGTGTCAGTTTTAAACTCACCAATATAGACTGCATCCTCCTCGTCAACTTCTTTTAAAAAAACTCTGATTTCTTCTTTCTTGGCTGTTGGAACATTTTTCCCCACGAAATCCGCTTTAATTGGAAGTTCCCGATGGCCACGGTCAACCAATACAGCCAACTGTATCATCCGGGGTCGACCAAAATCCATGATAGCATCTAAAGCAGCTCTGATTGTTCGGCCGGTGAACAAAACATCATCTACAATTACTATGACCTTGTCTTTAACATTAAAAGGCAAGCTGGTTTTATGAACCAGCGGATTCGAAAGCCGAGTGAAATCATCTCTATATAAAGTAATATCAAGTTCCCCCACAGGAATATCAGTTCCTTCAATTTCTTTAATTAATTTTGAAAGGCGGTTAGCCAAATAAATTCCTTTGGTTCTGATACCAACCAAAATTAGGTCACTTGCTCCTTTATTGCGCTCAAGTATTTCATGAGCTAAACGCATCAAAGTGCGAGAGATTAACTCCTCATCCATAATCTTTGATTTAACAACAAACCTCATCTTCCCCTCCTTTCAACCTGGCTTTTTGTGCGGTTTCTTGTATCCGTTTTAAACGTAGTTTTTTAAAATAAAAAAACCTTCCACTTCTCGTAGAAGGTTTATTATGTTTTAACATATTTTTGCCTCCTTCCTGGCCTCACCGGACCAGATTTAAAGGTTTATACATCGTTACTAGTATAGGTTAGAAAGAAACCTAAGTCAAATTTTTTCTCTTCTTTCTTGCCAGATTAATTTTTTTGCTATTGCAAGCCACCCTTCCTTTTGTCAGTGCGAGCAAACCCTTCATTTGTCATTGCGAGCAAACTCTTCATTTGTCATTGCGAGCAAAGCGAAGCAATCTCATTGGCATTGTAAGCCAACCTTCCTTTATTATTGCGAGCAAACTCTTCATTTGTCATTGCGAGCGACGACCGAAGGGAGGAGCGTGGCAATCCCTTTTTTTGTCATTGCGAGCCAGCCGTAAGGCGAGCGTGGCAATCTCTGAGATTGCTTCGTCCTGCTTCGCCTTCGGCTCGCAGTCCTCGCAATGACACCTTTTCTCATAGCGTGGCAATCTCATTCTTTGAGAGGAAAGGCGCAATCTCTGAGATTGCTTCGTCGCTCCGCTCCTCGCAATGACGCGAAAGAAA
>CALKMS010000108.1 GCA_938091145.1 uncultured bacterium | reverse complement strand
GGGAAACTCGTTTCTGGCGTGCTCAATAATAGTTTTAAGATGTTCACTTCTGAGAACTAACATCTCCATCACCTCAAGCTGTAGCAATTTTTAAAAGCGTTGCCACTCCAAGAAGAATAGTTAAGACCGCAATACCAGTTCGAAGCACTCGAGGATTGATCATTCTCACAGTCACCGCTGCAAAGGGAACAGAAATCAAAGCACCGATAAGAACATATGGAATTAACTTCCAGCTTTCTACACTCCGGGTAGCGAAGTAAACTGCTACTGCTACTATACAAATCAATCCTTCAGCTAAAGAAGTAATGGCCACCGCGTTTTTCTCATCCAACCCTGAAAGAATTTGACCCCCCGTGACTACAGGTCCATAACCGCCCCCGCTTATTCCCTTGTTGAAAGCAGCAATCAAACCAAATCCAACAACCTTCCTCCAGGAAAAACCATAACTTTTATTCATATTGAAAAGCATAGCCATTCCAATAACTAAAACCATAAGGCCAATATAAGTCTTTACTACCAACTGCGGGACATTCAAAGAGATAAAAACTGCTACTATAGAACCAACTATACCTGAAAATGCTAAGACAAAAACTACTTTCAAGTGGAAAGATTCTCTCCTGAAATCAACATTTCCAAATCTGTGATGAAAAAAGCCTGCCATTAAACTTGTCACAAACTGTGAAAAAAGAACAGCTGGGACTATCTCCAGTGGCTTAAAACCTAAAATTAAAAGAAGAGGAGTAAGTGTAGTCCCATAGCCCATCCCCAAAGTAGCATCCATATATTCGCTGAAAAAAGCAAGAAATGGGATTAAAAACAAAGTGTTCACTTCAAAACCTTTCTTTTAAGAGATTTTTGACTTTCTCTAGCCCATTTTATAAGCGCTTCTCCTACTTCTAAGCGAGTAAACTCAAGTGGAAGAGTTTCACCCCTTTGAAGCATCTTTCTCACCTTCGAGCCACTCAGAGTGAGTCTTTCGCTCTCCTTATGGGGACAGGTTTTAGAGGTAGCCATTCCCCCACAACGAAAGCAGTAAAAGGCATTGTCGAAAAAGAGAGGAGTTATCCCGATTTCCTCCGGTTTAAACTGAGAGAAAGCTTCTTGAGCTTCAAAGGGGCCATAAAAATTTCCCACCCCTGCGTGATCTCTCCCCACAATAAAGTGTGTGCAACCAAAATTTTTTCGCACCAAAGCATGGAAAATAGCTTCTCTTGGTCCTGCGTATCTCATAGCCGCAGGTAAAGGGGAAAGAACTACTCTTTCCTGGGGGAAATAATTCTCTACCAATACCTTGTAACATCGAATCCGAATAGAAGCAGGAATATCATCCTCCTTAGTGCAACCCACAAGCGGGTGAATGAAAAGTCCGTCACTTATCTCTAAAGCGCATTTCAAAAGATATTCATGAGCTCTATGGATAGGGTTACGAGTTTGAAAACCAACAATTTTTACCCAACCTCTTCTTTGAAACTCTTTTCTACTCTCCCTGGGAGTGAGAGTATCCCGATAAGTAGAGTGTAAAAGAGGTTTTAACAAGGTTACTTTCCCGCCAACATAAAATTCTTTTTGGGAGTATAAAGCTCCCACCCCTGGATGATTGGTGTCAATGGTCTTAAACACCAATTGAGCTTCCCTTTTTTTATCATATGAATAAACCTCTTCTACCGTAAACAAAGCGTACAGCTCTCCCTGGTAAGAAAGCGCTACCTCTTCCCCTTCTTTAACTTGACGAGAAAACTCTCTGTCAATAGAAAGGTTTATAGGAAGAGGCCAGACAACCCCGTTTTTTAAACGCCAGCCGCTTAAAACACTTTCATAATCATCTTTTTTTAAAAATCCAGACAAAGGACTGAAAGCTCCAAATCCTATAAGTTCAGCATCGCAAAGTTCCCTTAAGTTTGTTTCTAACTTCTTTAAAAACTTAGCTTTTTGGAAAAGTTCTTTTCGTTCTTCTCGAGAAGGAAAGTTATAAGCAAGTGTTCCCCCGTGAGGAGCAATCATCTTCTACCTCCTTCATGAAGACCACACTCTTTGTGCTCCGGGCTTTCCCACCACCAGCGACCTGCCCGAATATCCTCCCCCGGCTTTACAGCCCGAGTGCAAGGAAGACAACCTATGCTTGGATAACCTTTATCGTGAAGGGAGTTATAAGGTACGCTGTTCTTTTTAATGTAATCCCAGACTTGAGCAGAGGTCCAATCAGCTAAGGGGTTTATTTTCCAGATTCCTCCGTTTGCCGTATCCAACTCAACCTTCTCAATTCCAGAGCGAGTTATGGATTGCTCTCTTCTCAAACCACATATCCAAGCAGAAAGATTTGATAAAGCTCTCCTCAGAGGGTTCACTTTGCGAATATGGCAACAGAGCTTTCGAAGCTCTACACTTTTGAAAAAAAGGTTAGGTCCGTATTTCCTCACCATCTCTTCAACTTCTTCTCTATCTGGAAAGTAAATATCAATTTGAAGGTTGTACTTTTCTCTTACCCTCTCCATAAGCTCATAGGTTTCTTGAGGCAATCTCCCTGTGTCTAATGTGAACACTCGTGGTTTAGATATTAACCGTGAAGCCATATCAATAAGCACCATATCTTCTACTCCAAAACTTGAAGCAATAGCTATCTTTTCGCCAAACTCTTCAAACACATAAACTAAAAGCTCCTCAGCGTTCATTTTTTTTGCTTTATTAATATCCATTGATTTCACCTCTCTTTTTAATGATTAATTTAAAACCGCTTACTCCCCTCTCAACTTTTAAAATCTCATGCCCTTCATCTCTTAGACTGCGAGGAACATTTTTTATCGCCTCCCCATCATCAAGCCAAATTTCAAGTTCCTCACCATACTGAATTTCCTCCAACTTCAGCTTAGCTTTTACAAAGTTCATAGGACAGATAACTCCTCTCAAATCAAGAAGATGCTTCACTTAGACCAACCTCTCGCTTAAAACTCTCTAAACCCGTACTCTCAATTACTTCCCTCAGCCTTTCTTTCTTTTTCCCCAACCTTTTGTAAGCCTCAATAACTTTCTCCGCTATAATTAGCGCTTCCTCGTCTGTCAAATAATCGGCAAAGAAAAGACCCAGCTGGGGATAGCGTCCAAACTTTCCTCCTACAAAAACACGCCACCCCTTTCTTTCCTCTCTAATTGCCCTTGTAGGACAGATAGAAACACACCTTCCGTCAGAGCTGCATTTTGAGTAGTCTATTACTGGCCTTCCGTTTTCACTTAAGGTAATTGCCCCAGTGGGACAGGTTTCGGCACAAAGACCACAACTTATGCATTCGCCTTCAACCTCATCAAAAATAGGTCTAACTACTCCCATAAATCCTAAGTCGTTTTCCTGAGGTTTTGTGCAAGCGTTAGGACACCCTGCTATGCCAACTTTAAACTTGTGAGGAAGCCCCTTTATTCCAGTAATCCGAGCATCGATTTTTCTGGCTAGTTCCTTTGTATTCCCCAGCCCATAGGGGCAAATAGAAGAACCTGGGCAAGCCACAACTACCCTCACCCGGGGACCACAAGGCCCCATAGAGAGACCAACTTTTTCGAGCTCTTTCACTAAAGTGTCGAAATTCTCGATTTTTACAAATGGAATCTCAACGCCTTGCCTGACGCTTAAATGAACCCATCCCTCGCCATATTTCTCTGCCATTTCTGCAAGTTTCCTCAATTGCTCGGAGGTAGCATCACCAGCCAAAACCTTAATCCTGGCTACAAAAAACTCAGCTTGCCTTTGCTTGATAAACCCACCTTCCTTCAAAGTTTTTTCTTCCATCAGGCACTCCCCTCATTATTCCTATAATTTCTATTGATTTAGTAGGATAAACTAAAAAAAATTGTTGTCAAGTCTTAATAGGTGAATTATAGGTATTAAATGAGAAGGTCTTCTAACTCAGGTGTTCTGCCTGCTTTGAGTTCCTTTATTATGAAGTGTTTCTTGCAAAGAACATACTTAAGGACTTTTTTTCTCTCTTTTGCTGGAAATTTTCCCTTCACTTCTTCTCTTATTCGAAGTAAATAATCAATTAAGTCGCTGTATTTATCGCCTAATATCCCCCCAATCTCCTGAGCTAAAACTGCAGACAACAAAGGGAAAGCACCTTGAGTGCTAACACTCACTAATATTTCCCCACTTCTGGCAACTGCTGGGAATATAAAATCACACTTCTTCAAATTGCTAGCAACATTGACTAAAATTTTTCTCTCCTGAGCTTCCTTAATAAAATTTCTTTCCGCTTTAGAGTCGCTAGCAGCAAAAACCCCAAGAAAAGCCTCTTTCAAATCGCCATCCTTATATCTCCGGCCAATCCACTCAATCTCCCCTTTCTCAGAAAGTAAACTCAATTTTTTTGTCAAACGAGGTGAAATGAGTAGCACCTTCGCTCCAGCCCCAAGAAGTAGATTAACTCTCTTTTCGGCAATTTTACCTCCCCCTACAACTACCACTTTTTTGCCCTTTATTCCCAAATTAATCGGAATGAAGCCTTTATTCTTCACTGAGAAAACTTTTCCTCCCGCTTCTCAAATTCTTCTCTTAAGCTTTTTCCCTTCCACAAAACAAATTTTTGTTTTTATTTACTTTTTATCAAAGTTCAGGCCTCACAGCAAACATCTAAAACCATCAAACAGAAAATCACGAAATCAGACCTCTTCATTCTACTTAACCATTGTGTTCAAAATCTTATTTTTAAATTTCTCAACTCTAAAAAAATTTTTCAAAACAAAAAAAACTCAAAAATCTCTTCTTTTTGATTTGAGAATAAATAAAAAATAAAAAAGCCGATCTATGCTGGCTTTCAAAAAATAACCAATTTCAAGTAAAAGATTTATTTTGGCGTGCAATCATGGTGTAGAGGTTTGAGCCTATCGTAGATCAGATGGTTTGACAAAGCCATATAACTATTTTACTATATTCGAATATTGATATATAATTTGATAAATAAAGTTTTTTGGAGTTGATGGGATTGAAAGAAGAAAAAATAACAGAGATTTTAAAAGCTCTTGCTCATCCTACTAGATTGAAAATTCTGGAACTTCTTAAGGAAGGAGAGAAGTGCGTTTGCGAAATGCTTCTACCCCTTAAGCTGCACCAAGCTAATGTCTCTCAGCACTTAGCTATTCTCAAACACTTTGGAGTGGTGGAAGTTGAAAAGAAAGGACTTTATGTTTATTATCGCTTGCGTAACCCAAAATTCGCTGAAATTCTAAAAGCCCTTGATGAAATCTTAATTGATTTGCTTAACGAAGAGCGAAAAACCCTATTAGAGTTGAGGAAAGCTAAATGATTCCCTGGCAAACGATTCTTTTAGGTGGCTGGCAAGCTCTGGTCGATTACATTTGGCACCATACTTTTACTTGTCTGGTGCCTGCTTTCTTCATTGCTGGAGCCATTTCTGCTTTTGTCTCTAAAGAATCAGTTATGAAGTATTTCGGGCCGCAAGCTAATAAGGCTCTTTCTTATTCAGTAGCCTCTGTCTCCGGTGCCATTCTAGCTGTTTGTTCCTGCACCGTTCTTCCTCTTTTTGGCGGAATCTATCGCCGCGGAGCTGGACTTGGACCAGCCATTGCCTTTCTTTATTCTGGACCCGCCATTAATATTCTGGCTATCGTCTATACCGCTCGGCTGCTTGGTTTTGATCTTGGTATTGCCCGAGCTATCTTCGCCGTCTCGTTTGCTGCCGTAATTGGTTTGATTATGGCTTTACTCTACTATAAAGAAGAAAGAGAAAAGAAAGCCAATTCTTCAGCCTTCGTCTCAGATACCGAAACTAAAGGAACAGACTTTCATCGTCTTATCTTTCTGGTAAGCTTGGTTGCTATTCTTTTAACAGCTACTTCCAGCTTAGCTAATGTTTACAAGTGGTCGTTGGTGGGCTTAGAAATTCTCTTTGTTTTGTATGCCTCTCTCTCCTGGTTCGAAAAAGCTGAGGTCAAGCATTGGCTTTCGGAAACCTGGTATCTGGTTAAGCTTATAACTCCCGTTCTCCTCATCGGCGTTTTTATTGCTGGCATCATTAAGGTTATCTTGCCTCCATCCTGGGTAGCTTATTTTGTCGGAACAAACAGTTTTCTGGCTAACTTGATCGCTTCCTTTTCTGGTGCTCTAATGTATTTTGCCACTTTAACTGAAGTTCCAATTATCAAAACCCTTCTTTCTTTGGGAATGAACAAAGGACCAGCTCTGGCGCTACTTCTTGCTGGGCCAGCTTTGTCTCTTCCTTCAATGCTTGCTATTCAAAGAATAATCGGTACTAAAAAAATGCTTACCTATGTGAGCCTGGTGGTAATTTTTTCCACCTTTGTTGGTATGTTCTTCGGAGCAATTTCTGGTTAAAGAAGGAGGTGAAGTTATGAAGATTAAAGTTTTGGGCCCTGGTTGTCCTCGTTGTCACGCTCTAAAAGAGGCTACTAAAGAAGCTGTTTCCCAGTTGGGGGTTGAAGCAGAGATTGAAGAAGTTAATGATTTCGCCAAAATACTTGAATACCCGATTATGCTCACTCCCGCACTGGTGATCAACGAAAAGGTGGTTCTTTCAGGTAAAGTCCCGACAGTAGAAGAAGTTAAAGAACTTCTCCAAAAGGAGATCGAGAGCTAATTGAAAAAAGAGTTAGTGGTTCGCCTAAGTGAAAAAGAAGTACTTAGAATTTTGCGAATCTTAACCGATCAAGACGAAAAAGAAGCCTTAGTCTTCTTAAAGGAATATTTTGAGGAAAAAATTGAAGAGTCCTTAAAGCCACCCTGTGGTCCCGAAACGGCTAAAGCACTGAAAGCAAAGCTCGAAGTGAAACCTGAAAATAACTCAAAGTAAAATTTAGAGGAACTTAAAAGTCGAACCATTTTTAACGGGAAGAGCTGGAATATTTATTATTTTTAGAAGGAATTATTTCTAAAAGGAGAGGATTGGATGAAACAGTTAAAAGTTGAGTGGAAACATCTGGAGACTGAAAGTAAAACTTGCCTTCGTTGTTCAGAAACTGGCAAAAATCTCGAAGTTTTTATCGATGAGCTCAAAAATAAACTGAAAACGAAAGGGATAGAGGTGGTTTTTAAAGAAAAGAGGCTGCCAGCCGCCGAAATTTCCCTGTCTAATTTAATTTTGATAAATGATAGGCCTTTAGAAAGGTGGTTGCCAGGCGCTCAAGCTTCCGAAAACGAATGCTCTTCTTGTTGCCAGTTAATAGGCAATGAAGTTTACTGTCGAACCGTTATTTATCAAGGTGAGACTTACGAAACAATTCCTGAAGAGCTTATTCGCCAGGCAATTAATATAGCTCTTAAAAAAATGGAAAGGAGTTAGAAAATGAATAATCAAAAAGAAAAAAAATTAAGTTTGCTTGACCGTTTTTTAACTATGTGGATATTTTTGGCTATGGCTTTTGGAATTGCTCTCGGTTACTTTTTGCCTTCTTTTACTCAATTCATAACCAGCCTCCAAATAGGGGCTACTTCAATTCCAATCGCTCTCGGATTGATTTTGATGATGTATCCCCCTCTGGCTAAAGTAAAGTATGAAGAAATGGGAAAAGTTTTCAAGAATAAGAGGTTTCTTGTTTTTTCCCTTTTTCAAAACTGGATTTTCGGCCCACTTTTGATGTTCGCGCTGGCAGTGTTACTGCTAAGGAATTATCCCGAATATATGACCGGAATAATTTTAGTTGGCCTCGCTCGTTGTATTGCTATGGTCATTGTTTGGAATGAACTTGCAGAAGGAGACCGCGAACTGGCAGTTGGTCTGGTTGCCTTCAATGCTGTTTTTCAGGTCTTATTTTACGCCGCTTACATTTACTTATTTATAACCCTAATGCTTAACTGGTTCGGCCTTGTAAAAGGATTGAACGTTAGCATTTCGATGGTTGAAGCAGCAAAAACAGTCTTCATTTATCTCGGAGTTCCTTTTGCAGGTGGTGTGTTAACCAGAATTATTGGACTAAAACTAAAAGGAAAAGAATGGTACGAAAGTAAATTTATTCCTAAAATAAGCCCGGTTACTCTCTTTGCCCTTCTCTTTACTATTATTGTAATGTTTTCTCTTAAAGGGGAATACATCATTCAACTCCCCTTAGATGTTGTAAAAGTTTCTATACCCCTGGTTCTTTACT
>CALKMS010000107.1 GCA_938091145.1 uncultured bacterium | reverse complement strand
TTCTGGGGGCTTCTCAAGATTAGGATAAACGATTTTAGAGGCTACTATAAAAAGGAAGAGATTGAAATTGTTTAATCACTTCTGCCTCGACTTTTGTTCCAAAAATAAGCTGAGCGGTAAAAATCGGCATAAGCCGAACTTATAGCAAAAATTAGCCCTTCCACTCCGTCCAGGAAACCAAGTTTGAGGAAGTATTTTCGGAAAAAAATCAAAAAAGGACGGAGAATGAAAAACCAAAAGTAATTGGTTGGTTTAACTTTCCAGCCCCTGTTTTTTAAAAACTCAAAGTCTCCTCGGGCATAAAGGTCTATTTTTTTAAGCAATTCATTCAAGCTCGAATAGCTATAATGGGTTAATGGGTTTTTTAAATAACCAACTTCGCCTTGGATTGTTAGCTCTTCGTGAACGCTTTCACATTTCCAATAACCCTTTCCTTTTTTAAAAAGCCGAAGTTGCCAGTCGGGATAGTTTCCACCGTGTTTTAGCCATTTGCCTAGAAAGTAATTTTTTCTTGGCATATAGTATCCATCTTTAGCATTGGCCAGGCTTATAGTTAATAGGATTTCTTTTTGGAGTTTTTCTGGCACTCTTTCATCCGGAGCCACAAGCAATATCCAGTCGCCTTTCGCTGCTTCGAAACCTACGTTCATATTGACATTGGGATTGGGCTCATTCGGACGAATTAGTATTTTTTGGGTGTATTTTTTAACTATCTCAACTGTTTTGTCGCTGCTTTCAGTATCAACAACAATTATTTCATCGGCAAATTTTACTGATTCAAGACAGTCTTTAATTATTTGTTCTTCGTTGTGAGTGACGAGAACAACAGAAAGGTTAACTTTTGCTTTCATTTTAATTTGAAAAAAATTCCTCGATTTTTTGGGAAACGTATTCAATTTGTTCTCTTTTAATTTCCGGGTACAAGGGAAGAGATAAAACTTCCTTGGAGTAGGTTTCAGTTACTGGAAAGCTTTCTTCTTTATAGCCAATTTCTTTAAAAGAGGGCTGTAGGTGAATTGGAATAGGATAATGGATGCCAGTAGAAATACCATTTTTCTCAAGAAATTTACGAGCGTGGTCGCGTCTTTTAATTCTGATGACATATAAATGAAAAACATGAGTTCGGTCAGGAGCAATTTCAGGCAAAACTATATCCTCTTTTTTTAATAACTGGTGGTATTGTTCTGCTGCTTCCATTCTTTTCTTGTTCCACTCATCAAGTTTTTTCAATTTTACCCTTAAAATTGCTGCTTGAAGAGTGTCAAGTCGACTATTGTATCCTTTAACCAAGTGGTGATATTTTTCTTTTTGTCCGTAATCGCGAAGCATTCTAATTTTTTCAGCAATTTCTGTTGAGTTGGTTACCACTGCTCCACCGTCACCGTAAGCACCTAAATTTTTAGCTGGATAGAAACTGAAAGCAGCGGCATCGCCAAGCGAGCCACAACGCTTACCCTTGTATATGGCGCCGTGAGACTGGCAAGCATCTTCAAGAACAAACAACCCATACTTTTTGGCAATTTTGTTTATCTCTTCCATTTCAGCGGGTTGACCATAAAGATGGACAGGGATGATTGCTTTGGTTTTTTCAGTTATTTTCTCTTCAATCAATCGGGGATCAATGTTATATGTTTTTGGGTCGATGTCTACCAAAACAGGTTTAGCACCGGCCATTGTAATTGCTAAAGCAGTGGCAATAAAAGTGTTAGCGGCGGTTATAACTTCGTCGCCTTTTTTTATCCCTAACGCAAGCAAGGCTAGCCAGAGAGCTTCAGTGCCTGAAGCGACACCTACACAATACTTTGCTCCGCAGTAAGCGGCGAATTCTTCTTCAAAAAGCTTTAGTTCCTCTCCTAAAATGAAGTCACTTTTATCAAATACCTTTTTTATTGCTTTTTGAACTTCAGTTTCTATACTTTTATATTGAGCTTTTAAGTCTACGAAGGGTACTTTCATTTCGCTGCCAAACTTATTTTCCCTCCTGATGGTATGGTTTATCGGTTAAGCCAGTTTCACATCTTAAATCATAAATTGATTTTATTACCTTAGCCGGGTTTCCAACAGCAACTGACTCAGGAGGAATATTATCAACAACTACACTTCCTGCTCCAATTAAACTTTTTTCACCGATGGTTACATAAGGGAGTAAAACAACTCCGGCGCCAATTTTAGCGCCTTTTTTGATTACTGGTCCTTTCAAACATTTTTTTGAAAATTTGCAACCGGGATGAAGGTCATTAGCAATTGTTACTCCTGGGGCAATAAAGACATCGTCTTCAATTTCGGTAAACTGAGCCACATAAACATTACTATGGATTTTAACTCGATTCCCAATTTTACATCCATAATCGATTACCGAGTTGCTCCAGATGCAAACGTCGTTGCCAATTTGGTTTTCTTCTCTAACAACTACATTGTGCCCCGTTTCAAAGCTTTCACCAATGGTTGAACCAAGGTAAATTATCGAGTTGGAACGAATAATTGCTCCTGCACCAATTTTTAGTTCATAATTTTCAATTTTTCTCTCGGGCAGGAAGCCAACTTTGGCGGTTTCATCAATCTTACAGTTTCTTCCAATAAAAACATTAGCCGGTAATTTCAATTTCTTTTCCTTCTTTCAAACTTTTCTCTGCATTTTCTAAAATTTTTACCACTCGATAACCACTCCAGCCATCACTTTTTGGCGTTTTGTTTTTTAAAAGGCAGTCGATGAAATGTATACATTCTTCTTTTAAGGGCTCTTTGTAGTTAATTTTCGGAATGAAAACATCACCAACTCTAATTGCTAATTGAAACTCATCAAGCGTTCCTTCAACCAGCTCTTTGGTTACTCCTTTGTCGTAAATGAAAAGCTTGTCAGTTAAGTTCATATCATCAAAAACCATCATTTTTTTGCTTCCGACAACAGTT
>CALKMS010000106.1 GCA_938091145.1 uncultured bacterium | reverse complement strand
TTTCCGAATAAAGAGAGTGTAGTGAAAAGACCGAACAAACTTCAGGATGCCCGGGATCAGTTCGCCTTATTCGGGCTGGATCGGTTACCATCAAACTTACTTTTCTTCTAACCTCATCAGGTTTATCGGTCAAAAAAATCGCATTATCATAGCTTTTACTCATTTTTCTGCCATCGATTCCTGGAACTCTTTTGGCCTTAGAGAGAATGGGTTGGGGCTCAGGAAAGTAATCTCCATAAAAATAGTTGAACCTTCGAGCAATTTCCCTAGTCAGCTCTAAATGGGGGAGTTGGTCTTCTCCAATTGGAACTCCTTCTGCTTTAACAATCAAAATATCAGCTGCTTGTAAAACGGGATACCCAACAAAACCATAGGTAGCAAGTTCCCGACCTTTAAGCTCTCTTAACTGTTCTTTGTAAGTGGGATTTCTTTCCAGCCAGGAAAGAGGTGTGACAAAACTAAAGTAAAGAGCAAGCTCAGCTACTTGAGGAATATCTGATTGACGGTACAAGGTCGATCTCGAAGGATCAAGTCCAGCTGCTAACCAATCAAGAATCATCTCTCGAGCAAAAAAAACAATATCGCCTGGACTTTGATAGTCGGTTGTCAAAGCATGCCAGTCCGCAACAAAGAAAAAGCATTCATAATTTTCTTGTAAACTGACCATCTGAGTTAAATTGCCATGCCAGTGCCCAAGATGGAGCCGACCCGTTGGACGATAACCGCTCAAAACCCTTTTCAATACTCCTCCTCGCCTATCCTAAAAAAACTCTGATCAAAAAAAAACAATCGGCTCAATTATAGCCCAAAAAGCTCTTCTAAAAACAGTAATCAGAACTATTAAGATTAGAAATCCATACTTTTCTAACTTCATATACTTGTAAGCAAGTTTTTCTGGTAACAAAGCAGTAACTACGCGTGAGCCATCAAGGGGAGGCACCGGCACCAGATTAAAAAGGGCTAAAACTATGTTAATCTCAACCACTAGTTCCAGAGGAAAAAGCACAAAATAAGGAAAACCGAAATAACTAAACGACCGATAAACCAAAGACGCCGCTAAAGCAAAGGTTAAATTAGCCAAAGGACCCGCAGCCCCAGTTAAAGCCACCCCTTTTCTAAAGTCCTTATAATAGCGGGGATCAACAGCAACCGGCTTAGCCATTCCAAAAACCACCGGCGAACCCGACAAAATCAGTAAAAAAGGCAAAAGCAAAGTCCAAAAAGGATCAATGTGAACTCGGGGATCAAGTTTCAAACGTCCAGTTAACAAAGGAGTTGGGTCTCCAAGCCGGTATGAAACCCAACCATGAGCAAATTCGTGGGCAATGATTGCGGGGATGACAAAAACGAAAGCCACCAAATGGAGTAAAATTATTTTCAAGTTTTTCCTCCTAATTCAAGAGCATAATCCATCTCTTGCCGTCGGCCATTTAACTTGCCATCCAACTTAGCATATAAGACTTGTTCTAAAATCTCACCAATAATGGGCGACGGCTTAAATCCCGCATTAACCAAATCCTTACCAGTTATCTCCAACTTAATCTTACAAAGTTTATCACAATAAAGCTCAATTAGAGGTCGAGCCCAAGAAAAACTAACCCAGAAATACAAAAGAGCTTCAAAAGAAAGATTTTTCAACACACGGTAAATATGACTAGGGGCAATTTTTTCTTCTCCTTTAAACTCTTTTTCAATTAGACCACTACCACTGAGACACTGATCAATAACCAGTTTGGCTTTCTTATTTAAGTTAAGTGAATCCAGCCAATCTATTGCTTCCTTTGAAGGGAGCTTGCCTATAAGCAAAGCAAGTTTAACCAGCCAAACTCGCAGTTCTTTTCCTTTAAAGCTTTTTACTTGCTTTACCGCAACTTCAACCAGTTTAATCTTATCAGCCAAATCTTCGGTAAAAACAAAATTTGAATTCAAAGAAGTTAAAGCACCGAGTTCGTAAAGGCGCCTCAAAATAAAGTCAGCCTTAGGCTCTGATAGGATTGGGATTAATTCTTCCCGAATTCTTACTCCCCCAACTTTCGGCAAAATATTCATCTTTATGGCCTCATAAGCCAATTCTTCAGTTTCTCCTTCCATTTCAAAGCCGTATTTTTGTTCAAAACGCACAGCGCGCAAAATACGAGTTGGGTCTTCAATAAAGCTAAAGGGATGAAGTACTCTAATTATTCCGTTCATTAAATCTTTATAGCCTTGAAAATAATCAAAAACCTGACCAAAATCTGAAGAGTTGAGAGAAATAGCCAAAGTGTTAATTGTAAAATCTCGTCTGACCAAGTCCTCTTTCAAGCTTGCTTGCTCAACCTTAGGCAAAGCTGCTGGCTCTTCGTAAAACTCCCTTCGAGTAGTAGCAAAATCAAGGTGAAATCCATCGGGGTAAACAACTTTGGCCGTCCCAAATCTTTCATGAGGATGAACCCTTAAATCTTTTCTTCTGCTAAATTCTTCGGCCAGTTTAATCGCATCTCCCTCAACAACTATATCGAGATCAAGGTTTGAAACACCAAGAAAAAGATCGCGAACAACACCGCCAACCAAAAAAGCTCGCTTGCCCGTTCTCTCAGCCAACTTACCTATAAATTTAATGTCCTTAAGGATTTTTTCTGGAAAGAACTTATTGAGAAGACGCGCAACCTGTTGCCTTGATGGTAAACCGACTTTTTGCTCAGGTGAAGAATAACTCTTTCCGTGAACCGCCTCCAGTAAATCCTTTTTAGTTATAATTCCTAATAGCTTATCACCTTTCACTACCGGTAAGCGTCCAATTCCCTTTTCTACCATCAACTTCTGAACCGTAAAAATGTCAGTATGCGGATCAACCGTTATTATCTCTCGGGTGTAAAAACCCTTAACCGGAGCATGAGATAAGCCATGGTGAATAGCTTTATCGACTTCCTTCCGAGAAATAATACCCACCAGTTTTCCTCTTTCCATCACGGGAAAGCCACCAAAGCCATACTTAAGCATCAACAAGCTAACCTCTTTAATCGAAGAGGTGGGTTTAACAGTTTTTACCGGTGCTTTCATCATATCCTTAGCCCGCAAGGGTGAACCAATTTGTTCCCTAACCTTACTAAGAATTTGCTCTTCCATCATGGTGTAATCCATTATGGCGTAATCAGCTCGCCGGAGAACAGCCGAAGCAGCCTGAGGGTGACCTCCACCGCCAAAGTCACTTAAAATTTTACTGACATCAATTTCACCTTTACTTCGAGCAATCAAATATGCACGCTCTCGGCCAATCGAAAGAAAAAAAACAGCATCCGCATTTTCAATGTCCGCCATTTTATGGACAACCAGTGAAGCGCCATCAACAAACTCTGAATTGACGGCAATAAATAGAACTTCTTTACCTGCAATTAAGTATCTCTTAGCTTTTTTCAAGCTATCTTCAAAAAGCTTTCTTTGCTCCTTACTCAAATAAAAATTCAGATAAGTTCGGATAGCTTGAAGATTGGCGCCTTTCTTCATCAAATAACTCAATGCCTCAACATCACGCAAAGTAGTCGTTGGATAAGTCAGGGAACCCGTATCCTCATGGATGCCTAAAGCAAATAGGGTTGCTTCAACTTCAGAAAGAGGTATTTTTTTTCTCCTGATAATCTCGACCAGTAAGGTGATCGTCGCCCCAACTGCTTCAACACACTCAAAATCACCTTTGAGATCCTCGTTGGTTGGGGGATGATGATCATAAACAATAATTTTAGGTTTAGATTTAAGAAAAAGATTCCCTTCCCCCAATCGATCCTTCTGCCGATTGTCAACTAAAATTAAAAGATTAATTGGCACGTCTTTTATTGTGCGCACATCAGTAAAACTAAAAAAATCCTCATGAAGGGAAACAAACTCACGAACATTCCGCCCCATCGATCCGGTCAGAACCGGCCGCGCTGCCGGATAAATTTTCTGAGCTGCCACTAAACTGGCTAGAGCGTCAAAATCGAGATTGGTGTGAGTTAAAATCACTTCCATATCTCTATTTTACCTGAAAAAAAGCTACAACTTGTAAATCAACCACTCACTTATTATTTAGAACCCCTAATCAAAAACATTCCGAAATCACTTGACGGTAAAGATCTTCACATGAATTTCAACTATGAGTACTAATAAACCCCAACATACAATAAAAAATCCTTGAAGTCTTTTTTAACAAAAACGATTAATCAGCTATTAAATCACTGAAACATACTTAAAGCCGTTGTCAGGAAAGATAGTTACTACGTTGCCTGAGTCCAGTTTTTTTGCTTCTTCATAAGCCACCTTAAAAGCAACAGCAGCAGATAAACCAACAAATAAACCTTCCGTCTTAAGAAGTTCTTTCGTCCAGTAAATTGCTTCCTCTTCAGTTACCCTTTCGATCGCATCGATCAGAGATAAATCAATTATTGGTGGCACGTAGTCTTCTAAGCACCGCAAGCCTTGAATTGAAGATTGGGGAGCAGGTTCTACACCCACTGCCCTAAGTTTGGGAAACCTTTCTCTTAATCGCTTAGTCACTCCTGTAATTGTGCCACCAGTGCCAATGCCAGCCACAAAAACATCAACTTTGTCAACTTGACTCAAAATTTCCTCAGCTGTAGTGCAGTAGTGAGCTCGCACATTGGCTTGATTTTCAAACTGATTGACCCAGAAGCAACTGCTTTCTTTAGACAACTGGCGAATGTACTCGATAGCACCGTTCATCCCTTTTTCAGAAGGGGTTAAAATCAAATCCACCCCATAAAGTTTTAAAATTTTTTTTCTCTCTTCCGATACCGATTCAGGCATAGCAATCCGTAACTTATAACCTTTCTTTGAAGCAACCATTGCTAAGCCGATCCCAGTATTTCCGCTGGTAGCTTCAATTATGGTCATTCCTTTTTTTAAACGGCCCGAGGCCTCAGCCTCTTCAATCATAGATAAAGCAATCCGATCTTTGATCGAGCCACCAGGATTAAAAAACTCTAGTTTGGCAAAGATTTTAACCTGGTTGTTGGAAAATTTTTCCAGCTCAACCAAAGGAGTATTACCAATTGAATCAAAAAAATTCAACTTTTTCCTAAACCTCCATCAATTTCTCAACCATTTTCTTACAACTTCTTTTTTCTTCTCAAGTGGTTCCGGAGAAATAAAAATAGCTTCTTTTATTAAGTTATCGGCCACATCAAGCTTATCATAAGAGTTAGCTCTAATTTCAAGAATTGGCTCCCCTTTGCTTACCTTATCGCCTTCTTTCTTGTAAAAAACCACCCCAACCGAGTGATCAATCTGATCTTCTTTCTTGTCCCGACCTCCACCCAACGACTTAACAGCTAAACCAATTTTTTTCGTATCGAAATAATTAACATATCCTGTCATCTCGGCTAAAAAATCTGCCTTTATTTTTGCCTCAGGGAAAAGCGAATAATCAGCCACAATCCCCCCATTACCACCCTGAGCTTCAACCCAGCGCGAAAAAACCTTCAACGCCAATCTACTTTCCAAACTTTCTTGAGCCATCCTCTTGGCTTCTTCAAGGGTTTTTGCCTGTTTGCCTAAGCAAATCATTTCCGCAGCAAGGTTGAGACACAGCTCCACGAATTTTGGCTCTCCTTTGCCTTTCAAAGTTTCAATTGCCTCGCGAACTTCAATTGCATTACCTACCGTCCAGCCCAAAGGCTCATCCATTCGCGTCAAAGCAACCGAACACTTAAGGCCCGTCTTTTCGGCGATTTTTAGCATTAAATCAGCCAACTTTTCTGCTTGCTCAATTTCACTTATAAAAGCACCGTTACCCACCTTCAAGTCGATAACCAACCTTTTAGAGCCACCGGCAATTTTTTTACTCATAACGCTGGCCGCAATCAAAGA
>CALKMS010000105.1 GCA_938091145.1 uncultured bacterium | reverse complement strand
ATGATATTGTCACTCTAAAAATTGGAGAAACCCACACTAATTTGAACGCGAAATAATTTTTTTCTCGTTTAAACAGGTGTTTTTCAAAATCTTTTCATTTTTGTTTGGTCACTGAAAATCCGAACAGATGGTAATTTAGGGAATCGTTGGTAATTCATTTTAATCGTCGGTAAGCTTTTTTAAGAGAAGTGAATTATTTCTTTAAGTTGCTTTTTAAAAGTTTATTCAGGATAATTTAGCTATGTCAATGGCGAACTTTAGCTGGTTTACTGCTGGTGAGTCTCACGGTCAAGCAATTATAGCTTTTGTTTCAGGTTTGCCTTCAGGGTTAAAGATTTCTTTAAAAGAGATTGAGAGCGACCTTAAGCGCCGAAAAAAAGGCTACGGGCGGGGTGATCGAATGCTAATCGAATCTGAACGGGCAGAGGTTATAAGCGGATTGAGAGGAGGATTAACTTTAGGTAGTCCGATTGCTGTAAAAATAGCCAATCGCGACTGGCAAAACTGGCAAACAAAAATGCACCCATTTAAAAAACCGGAAGGAGAGCCTGTTGTGCGGCCGCGTCCTGGTCATGCTGATTTAGCTGGTTTGCAAAAGTTTGGCTTCAACGATGTGCGCAATGTTTTAGAAAGAGCTAGCGCCAGGGAAACAGCCGCTCGGGTAGCCGCAGGTTCACTTGCCCGCCAGTTTTTAGCATGTTTTGGGGTTCAAATTCTAAGTCAAGTGGTTTCTATTGGTCCAGTTGAGAGTGAGCGACGGATTGAAAAATTGGAAGACGCGAAAACTATAGAAGAATCTCCCGTTCGGTGTCTGGACAAAATTGCGGAAAAGAAGATGATTGAGCTGATTGACCAAGCCCGAGAAAAGGGAGATACATTAGGTGGGGTTTTTGAAGTAGTGGCTTTTGGGGTGGTTCCGGGATTAGGTTCTTACACTAGCTGGGAAGAAAGGCTTGACGCCCAGTTGGCCTTTCATTTTCTTTCTATCCCTTCGGCTAAGGGTTTTTCTCTTGGAGATGCTTTTGAGAATTCCAAAAAGTTTGGTTCCCAAGTGCACGATGAAATTTTATACGATGAGGAAAGAGGTTTTTATCGCCTAACCAATAACGCGGGAGGAATCGAAGGAGGGGTAAGCAATGGAGAAACGATCTGGGTTAAAGTAGCGGTTAAGCCAATTCCCACACTGAGCACTCCATTGCGAACAGTTGATATTGAAAAAAGGGAGGTTGTTTTTGCTCATCGAGAGCGAGCTGATGTTTGTGCAGTGCCAGCCGCCGCCGTAGTTGGGGAAGCTATGATGGCCTTAGTATTAGCGCGGTTTTACCGCCAAAAGTTTGGTGGTGATTCAATCTTTGATGCTTTAAAAGCTTTTGAAAACTATCTTTCTCGGATTGATTGGAAAAGATGAAGTTAGTTTTGATTGGTTTCATGGGAAGCGGGAAATCGACGATTGGCAGAAAGTTAGCTAGACGCCTTGGAATTGATTTTTTTGACACTGATGAGCTAATTCAGCGGAAAACAAGACTCAAAATTTCCGACATTTTTAAAACGAAGGGCGAAGGCTTTTTCCGGGAACAAGAAGAAGGGATCATTCAAAATTTAGCCGACAAAAATAATTGTGTAATTTCTGCCGGCGGTGGAGCAGTTTTAAAGAAAACCAATGTTTTTAACTTGAAAAAAAACGGATTGATTATATATCTTAAAGTGCCTCTCAAGGTTTTAAAAGAACGTTTGGCTGAAGTTACGGATCGCCCTCTTTTGGGAGAAGTTGGTTTTTCTCGAGGTAAAAAGATTGAGGAGATGTTTACTTATCGTCAAAAACTTTATGAAAAATCAGCCGATCTGATAATTGACTGCGGTATTAGAAAACCTGAAGAAATTGTTGACGAAATTATTAAAAAGATGGCATATCAGCCAAAAGTCATAAAGACCCGATTTAGCCGCGGTTTGAGTCAGGTTCTTATCGGAAATGAGATTTTTACTAGATTTTCTCAGTGGTGGAAGTGGGAAGGAAAGAAAGTCGCATTGGTAACTCATCCCTTTTTGGCTCGTTGTTTCTTTGATAAGGTTGTGAACGGACTTGAACCATTCAGTTGTCAGGTTGAGTTAATCACTATCCCTTCAGGCGAGCGGAGCAAAAGCTTAAGAATGGTGGAGAAAATTTACAGTCGCCTTTTTCAAAAGGAGTTTTTACGAACGGATTTTGTTTTAGCTTTGGGGGGAGGTGTGGTGGGCGATGTGGCTGGTTTTGTAGCTGCCACTTACATGCGCGGCTTAAATTTAATTCAAGTTCCCACAACGCTACTCTCTCAAATTGACAGCAGTATAGGAGGAAAAACTGGCGTTAATGTCCCTTACGGAAAAAACTTGATTGGCAGTTTTTATCAGCCACTTTTAACGCTGATTGATTTGAGTTTCTTGAAAACCTTGCCTAAAAAAGAAGTTTCTAATGGGCTGGCTGAGATGATTAAAATGGGTTTTCTTTTTTCTCCGGCTCTGGTTAAAACTTTGGAGGAGCATCTTGAGGAGATTTTAAGGTTAAAGCCAGAAATCTGGCAAAAGGTTGTTACCGAAGTTGTTTCATATAAGCTTAAGGTTGTTAAAGAAGATGAAATAGACACCAAAGGTCTACGAGCTTTCTTGAACTATGGGCATACTGTTGGGCATGCTTTGGAGAAGCTAGCTTCTTATCGGGAAATATCACATGGGGAGGCGGTAGCAATTGGGATGATGGTAGAGGGAAAGATTTCAGAAATAAAGGGTATCTCTACCAGAGGCATTCTGGAAAGGCAAAAGAGTCTCTTAGAGCGGGTGGGTTTGCCAGTTATGATGCCAGAAAAGTATCGGTCTGATCTGGCTAAAGCCATGTTGCTTGACAAAAAAAGGGAAAATGAAGAAATAAAATTTGTTGGCGTGGAAGAGATTGGGAAGCCCGTTTTGTTTTCATTAACTTTAGATGAGCTGAGAGAAATTATGCGGAATTTGGCAGTTTAAAAAATTGAATTTTTAGAAAAAGAGGTGCAAGGAGATGATTTATTTAATTCATGGTCCTAATCTTAATCTGCTTGGATTTCGTGAAAAGGAAGTTTATGGAAGCAAAAGTTTAGAGGAAATTAATGAAGAGATAAGA
>CALKMS010000104.1 GCA_938091145.1 uncultured bacterium | reverse complement strand
CTTTTGCTTTTAGTTTGGATAGGAGACACGGCGGCCTATTTTTTTGGGTTGCTTATCGGTAGACATAAATTGGCTCCAAGAATAAGCCCCAATAAAACTTGGGAAGGAGTAATTGGCGGTTTCATCTTTGCTTTATTAGCTAGCTTAATTTTATCAGTTGCTTTCGGCCTTAATGTTTATCTCTCTCTGGGGGCAGCTATGGTTATTGGTGTAGCTTCGCCGCTTGGTGACCTTATTGAGTCAAGCTTCAAGAGGAATTTCAACCTGAAAGATACTGGCTTTTTTTTCCCCGGTCACGGTGGGGCTCTCGACCGGTTTGATAGTTTGCTTCTTTCGGCTTTGCTGTTTCTTTTTTACCTTCGTTTTCTCGGCGTATGGCAATGAGAAAAAAAATAGTTATCTTGGGATCAACTGGTTCGATCGGTACTCAAACTTTGGAAATTATCAGGAACTTTTCCGAACATTTTGAAGTCGTGGCTTTAACAACCTATTCTAATATTGAACTTTTTCTTTCTCAGGTTGTTGAGTTTAGACCAAAATATGTTGCTGTTATGGAACCCGTAAGAGCTCAAGAGTTTAAAAAGATTATGCCTGAAGGCCTTGAGCTTTTAACTTCAACTGAAGCTTTGATGGAGTTGGCTTCTTTAAACGAAGCTGAATTGGTGGTTAATGCATTAGTTGGAGCAGTTGGGCTACGAGCCACTTTAGCGGCCGTGAGTTCAGGTAAAGTATTGGCTTTAGCAAATAAAGAATCCATGGTAGTCGGTGGCCCCTTAGTTGTTGAAGCTTTGAAGAAGGGAGGTAAAGTTTTGCCGGTTGATAGCGAGCATAGTGCCTTGTTTCAGTGTTTAGTTGGAGAGAAAAAAGAGGCAGTCGAAAAAATTTATATCACTGGCTCAGGTGGCCCTTTTAGAGGGCGCAAGTGGAGTGAACTAAAGGGAGTTGGGGTTAGTGAAGCTTTAGCTCATCCTCGTTGGAAGATGGGGCCGAAAATAAGTATTGATTCGGCGACTCTAATGAACAAAGGTCTGGAAGTAATTGAAGCTCACTTTTTATTTCAGATTCCATACGAGAAGATTGAGGTAGTCATTCATCCGGAAAGTCTGGTTCACGGTTTGGTGGAGTTTATTGATGGTTCGATTAAAGCTCAGATTGGACCAGCTGATATGAGGCTTCCAATTGAGTACGCTCTTTTTTACCCGCAGCGGCTGGAGAGAGTGGTTGACCGCTTGAACTTGAATCATTTGACATTTCATTTTGAACCACCTGATTTGAATAACTTTCCTTGTTTGAAGATTGCTTTGGAAGCTGCTCGAAGAGGGAAATCTTATCCAGTGGTTTTAAATGCGGCAAATGAGGTTGCTGTTTATTCTTTTCTTAAGGAAGAAATCGATTTTGTAACAATTCCCGCTATAATTGAGAAAATACTTGAGGATCATAACCCAGTTGAAATTAATGACCTTGAAACGGTTGAAAAAGTTGACCGGCTAGCACGGGAACAAGCTCAAAAAATTATAAAGCAGGAGTGTGGTTTTTAGGTGTGGTTCTTGTTATTAGCCATTTTTGGTATTGGTTTTCTAATTTTGGTACATGAAGCTGGACATTTTGTTGTAGCCAAACTTTTAGGTGTTAAAGTCAAGGAGTTCTTTATCGGGCTTCCCTTTGGCCCTGAGATTTTTTCTTTTAAACTCGGAAAAACGAGGTACGGAATCCGCTGGCTTTTATTGGGTGGTTATGTCAGCTTTAGTGGTGAGAAACCCGAAGACGAGGAATCCCAAAATGAAGATTCTTTTTACAATCAACCAGCTTATAAAAAAATCGCGATAACTTTAGCTGGTCCTTTTTTCAACTATCTTTTTGCTCTTTTTGTAGTGGTTTTTTTCTTTACGAGAGGATTTTATGCCCCTTCGACTACGATTTTTAAGGTTGAGAAAGGTTCTCCCGCTCATTTGGCGGGTTTGGTTTCTGGTGACAAGATATTAAAGGTTGACGATAAATATACTTTAAGCTGGAATGAACTAACGGAGATTATAAGATCCCGACCGAATAAAGTGGTAACAATCGTTTTGATTCGTGATAAAAAAGTTAAAAAAATTCGGGTAAAGGTTGGAGTAAAGAAAAAAAAGGGTTACCTAGGGATACAACCCCAACTTGAGAAAGTTTCTCTTCCATTTTTAATAGCTTTAAAAGAAGGGATTGTTTTTACTTGGGGGCAAATTAAGTTTACTCTTCTTTTAATCATCAAAACTATTTTTCAAGGCACGCTCCTTAAGTACACAACTAGTGTGGTGGGAGCAACTGCCATCACTACTGAAGCTGCTCGATTTGGCTGGGATTCATTTCTCTCAGTTTTAGCTGCAATTTCGCTGGCGCTAGCTTTAGCTAATCTTTTGCCTATTTTACCAGCTGATGGCGGTAATTTGGTGGTTCAGTTTTACGAAGGTTTAGCGGGGAAGAAAGTTAGCCCCAGGGTTTTACAGTTTTTGCAAATAATTGGTCTAACTCTGTTAGGGTTTCTTTTTCTTTATGTTGTTTTTTCGGACATTAGAATTTTGGTTACCAGAGGAATTCATGGTTTTTTTGAACTCCCCCCACCTTAATTTTGCTGAGAAATGAAAGGTGAAAGCTTGTCGATGATCTCTAGAAAAAAAACCCGAAGAGTTAAAGTTGGAAACCTTTATTTGGGCGGAAATGAGCCCATTAGGGTTCAGTCGATGACAAATACTTTAACTGAAGACCGCCAGGCTACTTTCAAGCAGGTTGAGCAGTTGGTTGAAGCCGGGTGTGAACTGGTAAGAGTGGCGGTAAGGAGCAAGAAAGCAGCCGAAACTATTTTATATCTTAAGGAGAATTTTTCCGTTCCTATAGTGGCTGATATCCATTTTAATTACCAATTGGCCCTGGCGAGTATCAAGGCGGGTGCAGACAAAATTCGTCTAAACCCAGGAACCATTGGTGGGTTGGATAAAATCAGAGAAGTGGTTGAGTTTTGTAAGGAGAGAGGGGTGCCAATTCGATTGGGCCTTAATTCAGGCTCTCTCCCTGAGCCATACTCTCAAGAGAGAAATAAAGCTCAAGCCATGGTTGCTGCTTGTCTTGAATATATAAGACATTTCGAAAGGTGGGGGTTTAACCAGTTAGTTCTTTCAGTAAAAGCGTCAACAATTTCGGAAACGATTGAAGCGTATCGCCTGCTGTCGAAAAAAACTGATTTTCCACTCCACCTAGGTTTGACTGAAGCTGGCCCTTTAATTGGCGGAACGGTCAAGTCGGTTCTTGCACTGAGTACTCTTTTGAAGGAGGGGATAGGGGATACAATCAGAGTTTCTTTAACTGGTGACCCAGTCAGCGAAGTGAGAGTCGGCTTTGAGCTTTTGAAAGCTCTTGGTTTGAGGAAAGGACCAGATCTAATTTCTTGCCCAATTTGCGGTCGCTGTGAAATAGACTTGGAAGTCTTGGTTGAGAAAGTCGAAAGGGCTTTGTGGAAGATAGATAAACCTATAAAAGTAGCGGTAATGGGTTGCTCGGTCAATGGGCCTGGTGAAGCGAAAGAGGCTGATGTAGGCATAGCTGCAGGAAAGACTAAAGCTTTGCTTTTTGTAAAGGGGGAAGTGGTCAAGAAA
This sequence comes from uncultured bacterium, assembly GCA_938091145.1. GTDB lineage: Bacteria > Actinomycetota > Aquicultoria > SKW223 > CALKMS01 > CALKMS01. Next base: position 9,379 of record CALKMS010000104.1, on the reverse strand, counting down.
CTTTCTTATGATGAAATTTTACCGGCTTTATTGGAAGAAGTTGAAAAAATCTCATGTTAATAGGAATTGTAATTTCCAGCGGCTGATTTTTTCATCTTTGGTATTCTATGATGATTAAGCTGATTGGATTATTTATGATTGGAAAAGCCGAAAATTTAAATTAAACTTTCTCATCTTATTTTTAGCATTTGATGATTGCTCTTAGGTTATTTAACTAAACCGTTAAGTTAAGCTAAAATTAAGTTTCAGTTTTTAGAGATTTTGGGAAAGTTAGTTAAAGAAAATTAACTTGAGGGGGGATTTATTGAAGAGGTCGGAGTATTTTCTGCCAACTATTAAGGAGGTGCCGACGGAGGCGGAAGCAATTAGCCATCAGTTGATGCTGCGAGCTGGTTTAGTTAAAAAAGTAGCTGCAGGGATTTATACTTTTTTGCCACTCGGACTGAGGGTTTTAAAGAAAATAGAATCCATTGTTCGAGAAGAGATGAACCAGGTAGGAGCTCAGGAGCTTTTAATGCCAGCGCTTCAACCCGCTGAAATTTGGCAGGAAAGTGGCCGTTGGTATGCTTATGGAGCTGAGATGTGGCGACTTAAAGATCGTAATGAAAGAGATTTCTGTCTCGGGCCAACTCACGAAGAGCTGATTACTGATATTGTTCGCAAATCTATTCGCTCTTATAAAGATTTGCCTATAAATCTTTATCAAATTCAGTTTAAATATCGAGATGAGCCCCGTCCACGTTTTGGTATTCTGCGGGCCCGAGAGTTTTTAATGAAAGATGCGTATAGTTTTGATCGTGATGAGGCGGGTCTAAAGAAATCATATCAAAAAATGTACGAAGCTTACCAGAGAATTTTTAATCGCCTTGGCTTAAGGTATTTCATAGTTGAAGCGGCAACCGGTTTGATTGGTGGTAGTCGTTCCCATGAGTTTATTGCGGAAGCTCAAGCGGGAGAAGACATCATTTACACTTGCAGTCGTTGTGGATATGGGGCTAGTGCAGAACTAGCAACCAGTATAGCTGATTACTATGAGAAAGAGACTGAAAAAGAGCTCCAAGAAGTGTTTACTCCAGGAATGACAACAGTTGAAGAAGTTTCATCATACTTAAAGGTGAGTCCAAGAAAGCTTGTCAAGACAATGATTTATAAGGTTGACAATGAGTTGCTAGCGGTTTTAGTTCCAGGGGATCGAGAGGTTAATGAATCTAAACTAGCGGCCTATCTTGGCAAAGATCAGTTTGAACTTCTCTCGGATGATGGGTTTGAGAGGTTTGGTTTAGTTAAGGGGTTTGTTGGCCCTGTTGGATTAGAGGTTGGCAAGACAGTAGCTGATGTCAATTTAAAACAGATGAAAAACTTTGTGGTTGGAGCAAACAAGCGAGATACTCATTTAGTTAATGTAAATCTCAGGGATTTTAAAGTAGACGACTTTGTTGATTTAACCTTTCCCCTTGAGGGCGAATTTTGTTCTCGATGCGAGAAAGGAAAAATTGAGGTCAAAAAGGGAATTGAGTTGGGCCATGTGTTTCAATTGGGAACGCGTTACAGCGAGGCTATGAAAGCATACTTTAACGATGCTGATGGGAGGCTGAAACCCTATCAAATGGGATGTTATGGCATAGGTGTTTCTCGTTTGCTTTCGGCCATTATTGAGCAAAACCATGATGAAAAAGGGATAATCTGGCCCTGGCCAGTTGCTCCTTTCGAGGCTCATTTAGTGTTGGTTTTTCCTGATCGAGAGGAACTGAGATCTCGAGCAGAAAGCTTTTATCGGCGCTTGGTAAAAGAGGGTTATGAAGTTCTTTTTGACCAGCGCACTGATGTTTCACCTGGGGAAAAATTTGCCGAGGCGGATTTAGTTGGAACACCTATCCAGGTGATATTTGGCAAGAAGGCTCTTGAGGGTAAGCTCGAAATAAAGATCAGGAGAACCGGAGAGAGAAAAGAGCAGTCTTTTGCTGAGGCTTTTGAATTGGTGAGGGAAGAAATTAGAAAAGGGAGAGCAGGTTTTGTTTGTTGATAATTTGAAAGTTGTTGCTATCGTTCCTGCTTATAATGAGGAAAAACTTATTGGAAACGTGCTCAAACCTTTGATTAATTCAAAAATTTTTAGTCGGGTTTTGGTCATTGATGATGGATCAAATGATAAAACTTTTGAAGTTGCAAAAGAAGCTGGGGCTGAAGTTTATCGATTTGAGGTTAACAAAGGTAAAGGTGCTGCTTTGCAAAAAGGACTAGAGCTAACAACCGAAGCCGATATTTACTTTTTTATTGACGCAGACTTAGTTGGTTTAAGAGAAGAACATTTAAGAAAAATGCTTGCACCACTCCTTTCAGATGATGATCTAATTATGACAGTTGGCATTTTCAAAGGAGGGAGGTTGCGCACCGACTGGGCTCAGGCAATAGCTCCTCAGATTTCCGGCCAGCGGGCATTTAAAAAAGTTTTTCTTCAGAAACTTCCTGATATTTCCAAAAGTGGCTTTGGTTGCGAAGTAATATTTAACCATCACCTTGAGAACCACAATTTTAAATATCTTGAAGTTTACCTTGACGGTGTTACTCACATTATGAAAGAAGAAAAAGTAGGGTATTGGCGTGGGCTCGTTTACCGCTTCAAAATGTATTGGGATTTATTATATCAGTGGGTAAGAAGACGGTGTTTTTTGACTTAAGGAAGGAGTTGCAAAGATGGGTAAGGCTATTGTGAGTATTATAGGGGTTGATAGAGTGGGTATCGTTGCCGGTATTTCAACCGTTTTAGCCGATCACAATGCTAATATTGTAAATATTTCTCAGACTAATTTTGAAGACATTTTTACTATGATAATGCTTGTTGATTTATCGAAGCTGAAAGGGACTTTTGAAGCTTTGCAGAGGGCCTTGGAAGAAAAAGGGAAAGAGCTAGGAGTTCAAGTCAGTATTCAGCGGGAAGAAATTTTTCGATTTATGCACCGGATTTAGTCATTTTTTGACAAGTTTGGAGGATCGTTGTTTATTTCGCCGGAAGAAATTTTGGAAACCATCAGGATGATTCAACTGGAAAAACTGGATATTAGAACGGTCACTCTTGGTGTTAGTCTTTTTGATTGTTCAGATTCCCAGAGGGATATGTTTGTTAAAAAATCCTGCAATAAGCTTTTTAAGTTTGGCCAAAAATTAAAAAGCACTTTACTTGATCTTGAAAAAGAATTTGGCTTGCCAATTGTTAACGCTCGAATAGCGGTGACGCCGATTTCTTTGGTTTTCCCTGGAGATGTTGAAGACTATCGAGTTGTTGCTCAGGAATTTGACCGCGTTGCAAAAGAGCTTCAAATTGATTTTTTAGGGGGCTTTTCAGCTCTCGTTCAGAAAGGAGTAACTAAATCAGAAAGATTCTTGATTGAGGCCTTGCCTTATATCCTTTCCGAAAATCAAACTATTTGTTCTTCTTTTAATGTGGCGAGCACTCGAAGTGGTATTAACGCTGACGCTGTGTACTTAATCAGTCAAAAAATTAAGAAGGCAGCGGCTCTTTCGAAAGAGCGGGATGGTATGGCTTGTGCTAAATTGGTGGTTTTTGCAAATGCACCCGAGGATAATCCATTTATGGCGGGGGCATTTCATGGGACAGGCGAAGCCGATGCTGTTTTAAACATTGGTGTGAGTGGTCCAGGGGTAGTGCGAGCAGCACTGGAAAAAATTGGCTATGGTTTAAGTTTAAATCAACTTTCGGAGGAGATTAAGAAGCTAGCTTTTAAAATTACCCGAATGGGAGAGCTAATTGGCCGGGAAGCGGCTAAAAGATTGGGCATTGAATTTGGCGTGGTTGATTTATCACTGGCTCCAACTCCTTTGCCGGGGGATAGTGTAGCTGAAATTTTAGAACTTATTGGCGTAGAAAAAATGGGAGCACCTGGAAGCACGGCTGCTTTAATGATGTTGGTTGACGCGGTGAAAAAAGGCGGGTTGATGGCTTCTTCAAGAGTCGGCGGCCTTTCAGGTGCTTTTATTCCAGTAAGCGAGGACAAAGGGACGGCTGAGGCTGTTGGCAAGAAAGCTTTAAACCTGGAAAAACTCGAGGCCATGACTTCAGTGTGCTCGGTTGGCCTTGATATGATAGCTCTTCCTGGTGATACTTCAGCGGAAACCATTGCCGGTATTATTCTTGATGAAATGGCAATCGGGGTTGCTAATAATAAAACAACCGCTTGTCGTTTAATACCGGTTCCGGGCAAAAAAGCGGGAGAATGGGCAGAGTTTGGCGGTCTTTTAGGTAGAGCTCCAATAATTGAGGTTAATTTTTTTGGGTGTCAAAACTTTGTTAAGCGGGGGGGGATTATTCCGGCGCCACTTACAAGCCTTCGTAACTGATTTGTGAAAATTTTCTTTTGTTGTTGTCTTATTTTAAAAGGTGAAATAAAATAGTGGTTATTTTAAAGGAGGTTAAATGACTGAGAAATTATATGAGAGTAAAAAAGGAGTAACGGTAAGGATAGATGATACTACCTTAAGAGACGGAGAACAAACTGCTGGCGTTGTTTTTTCCAATCGAGAAAAAATCCAGATTGCGCGCTATCTAGATGAAATCGGAGTTCACCAAATTGAAGCTGGAATTCCTACGATGGGGGGTGACGAGAAGAAAGCAATTAAGGAAATTGTTGATTTGGGTCTTAATGCTTCAATTTTAGCTTGGAATCGAGCAGTAATTGAAGATATAAAACATTCTTTGGATTGCGGAGTCGATGCAATTGCTATTTCTATAGCTGTTTCTGATATTCATATTCAGCATAAGTTAAAAAAGGATAGGCAATGGGTTTTGGATAGTGTCAAAAAGAGTCTTGAGTTTGCTAAATCTAAAGGACTTTATGTTTCGGTGAACGCGGAAGACGCTTCTCGTGCTGATTTTGACTATTTAATGGAGTTTGCTCGCACCGCTAAGGAGTACGGTGCTGATCGCATTCGTTACTGTGATACCATTGGTTTAATGGAACCATTTAGAATTTACGATCAAGTTAAGACAATAATTGAGGAAGTTGGAATAGAAGTCGAAATGCATACTCACAACGATTTTGGGATGGCGGTTGCAAATGCGCTGGCTGGCGTAAGAGCTGGCGCTACTTGGGTGAATACAACTGTTATTGGTTTGGGTGAGCGCGCGGGTAACGCAGCTTTGGAAGAAGTAATAATGGCTTTGAAGTATACAATGGGAATTGAATTAAATTGTAATACTAAGATTCTGAGGGAAGTTGCCGAATATGTGGCTTTAGCTTCGGCTCGTAGTGTTCCAGTTTGGAAAGCCATTGTTGGCTACAATGTGTTTGCTCATGAATCTGGAATACATGCTGATGGTGTTCTGAAAGATCCGCGGACTTATGAAGCGTTTTCTCCAGAAGAGGTTGGACTGGAAAGGCAGATTTTAATTGGCAAGCACTCGGGAACCCATTCTTTGATAGTGAAGTTTAAGGAATATGGAATTGAACTTACACCAGAGGAAGCTCAACATTTGCTGCCAGAAGTAAGAAAGCTTTCAGTTGAGCTTAAAAGATCCCTTTTCGATAAAGAGCTTATGACATTATATCATGATTACAAAAAAGGAAAGAAAAATTGAGAGGCACACTTACTCAACAGATTTTTTCGGCTAAGGTCGGCCGGTGGGTAAAGCCGGGTGAGATTGTTTTAGTTGATGTGGACTTTGTAATGGGTCAAGATGGAACTGCTCCTCTGGCTATAAAGGCTTTTGAAGAAATGGGTGGTGAAAAAGTTTTTGCTGAAAAAAAAGTTGCTTTTGTTATTGATCACTCGGCGCCAAGTCCGAATCAAGGCGTTTCAGAACTTCACAAGCGAATGAGGGACTTTGCCTGGAGGCAACGGATAGTTCTTTACGACATAGGTGAAGGAGTTTGTCACCAAATAATTCCCGAAAAAGGCCATGTTAAACCGGGCAGCATCGTTATTGGAGCTGATTCTCACACTTGCACTTATGGCGCTTTAGGAGCTTTCGCAACTGGCGTTGGTTCTACCGATTTGGCGGCGGCTATGATTTCGGGAAAAATGTGGTTCAAGGTTCCGGAAACAATTTTGTTTAAACTCAATGGCAAGCTTCCAACTGGAGTTTTCTCTAAAGATTTAATTCTTTTTTTGATTGGCCAAGTTACGGCCGATGGGGCTACTTATAAAGCTGTCGAGTTCGAGGGTTCAACTATTTCGTCTCTTTCAGTTGATGCACGTTTTACCATTTGCAATATGGCAATTGAAATGGGCGGAAAAGCTGGCTTGATTGCTCCTGACGAGAAGACCCGCGCTTGGTTAGAAGAGCGAAAAGTAAAAGCTGATTTCGAGTTTCTTGAACCGGATAAAGATAGCTATGAAAAAGTTTATGAGTTTGATGTTAGCGCTTTAGAGCCTCAGATTGCAGTTCCTCATCGAGTGGACAATGTTTTTCCATTATCAAAATACGAGGGAACAAGAATTAACCAGGCCTTTTTAGGCACTTGCACTAATGGACGTTTAGAAGATTTGGAGATTGCTGCTCGCATTTTAAAGGGAAAGAGAATTCATCCTGAGGTGAGGTTAATAGTGGCTCCTGCTTCGCGAAAAGTCTTACTTGAGGCAATGGAGAAAGGGATTATTTCTGTTTTAATTGAAGCTGGGGCTGTTTTGGTTACACCGGGTTGTGGCTGTTGCGTTGGAACTCACAATGGTGTTCCGGCGTCGGGGGAAGTGGTAATTTCCTCATCGAACCGCAATTTTAAAGGGCGGATGGGCAATCCAGATTCTTCAATCTTCTTAGCTTCCCCGGCTACCGTGGCTGCTTCAGCCATAGAGGGGAGAATAGCTGATCCGCGCAACTATTTAAACTGAAGGGAAGGTTGGTTTAAAATGGTTTTAAAAGGAAAGGTTCATAAGTTTGGTGATGATATAAACACTGATTATATTATTTCTGGTCGATACAAGTTTAAAACCCTCGACTTAAAAGAGCTGGCGAAACATGTCATGGAAGACATTTACCCCAATTTCTATCAACGGATAAGACCTGGGGATTTCATTGTCGCTGGTAAAAATTTCGGTTGTGGTTCCTCGCGAGAACAAGCACCGTTGGCAATAAAGTATGCGGGTATTGCTGCCGTTTTAGCAAAGTCATTTGCTCGTATTTTTTATCGCAATTCTATTAATGTTGGGCTTCCTTTGGTTGAGGTAGATGCTGATCGCTTTAAAGATGGTGACGAAATCGAAGTCGATTTAGAAAAAGGAGTTGTTAGGAATCTAACTCGCAATTTTGAACTTGAATTCCCTCCTTATCCTCAAATTATGCGAAAAATTCTTCAGGACGGGGGACTGATTGAACATTTTAAGAAATATGGCACTTTTAAACTCGATTAAATTCTTTTTAAATTTTTTAAAAACCAAACTTATTTAAGAAAATTTTTTTGCTGGCAGAGGAGTGTATTAGTGCCGAGAGCTTAGAGATCGTTTATTTTTTAGTTTGGTTCAATTGCTGATAAATAAAGAATTTGTTTGGCTTGGTTTTATTTTTCAATTTTCTGAATAGATTTGAAAAGGCAACCTGGCAGAAGTATTGAAGTTATACTTATAATTTTTTTCACACTGATGCGTTTGATGTGGGATGAATATTTGGTTGGTTAAGATTGGCGAAATAATTCCTTTCCAGAAAGAGTCTAGTAAGATGCGAACGGCAATGCTAGCTGAGGCTTTGATCAATAGAGGCCATCATGTTTTGTGGTGGACAAGCGCCTTTGATCACTTTAATAAAAAATGGCACTTCAATAAGGACACTGATTGTAAGCTTTACAATGGAGTCAAAATTAAAGCTTTAAAGGGTTGGGGTTATAAAAAAAACATCTCATTTTCTCGTTGGCTTGATGCGCGATTAATTTCCCGAAAGTTTAGAAGGTTAGCTTGGCTTGAGAAGAAACCAGATATAATTGTAGCTTCAACTCCAGCTTATGACCTTGCTTTTGAAGCGGTTGATTATGCTAAGCAAAATAACATCCCGGTAGTTTTGGATGTTCGCGATCAGTGGCCTGATATTTTTTTTGACCATATCCCTTTTTTTCTCAAGTTTCCTGCTCGCCTTGCTCTTTTTTGGGACTTTAAAATTATAAGAAAAGCTTTCCATTCTGCTGACGGCATTACCGCCGTTAACGAAGATTTTTTGGACTGGGCTTTAAAAAAATACGCTGAGCGTCAAAGGAGCTTTCTAGACAAAGTTTTTTATCTCGGTTATAAGCGGGAGCAACCTTTAGAAGAAAAAAAAATCCCCCAATGGTTGAATAAAATTAAAGATAGATTTATTGTTCTCTATCAAGGAACCTTTAATTATTACCATGATCCGACGATTTTGATAGACTGTGCAAAACGACTGAGAAATGAGCAAATTATTTTTGTTCTTGCTGGAAAAGGGGAGTATTGGGAGAGAATAAAAAAAGCTGCTGAGATCTTGCCTAATGTTGTTTTGCCAGGATGGCTAAACCAAAAGGAGCTTGCTACCTTGCTTTTTCATTCAAATGTGGGAGTTTGCCCCACCCCTCAAAAATCTTATTTTTTGCCAAACAAAGCTTTTGCATATTTTTCAGCGGGCTTGCCAATAATTTCAGCTTTCGACGGAGAACTTAAAAAAATTTGTGAGAAACATCAAGTTGGTTTTTATTACTCTCCTGGAGACATTGGCGCGCTTACTTCTCACATCAAGATCCTTTTTAAGGATCGAAAAAGATATTCGATGATGTCGAAAAACGCTCTTAAGCTGTTTGAGGAAAAGTTTGAAGCCGAAAAGGTTTATCAGGAGTTTGCCTCTTATCTTGAAGAAATGGCAAAATTAGGCGCCAGGAAAAAGTAAAAATTAGCTGGTGAGCTCTTTATAGAGCCCAAGCAACTTTTTTTCTTCTTGCTCAAAGTTGTATTTGTTTAAAAAGGCTTCGCGGCCCCTCCTTCCCATTTCTTTTCTGAGCGCTGGATTATTTTTGAGAGTTATCACCGCTTTTGCAATTTCATCAGGCCTCTTTGGGTCAACAACTATGCCAAAGCCACCTTCTTCTATTAATTTTTTGCACTCTGGAGTGTTCGAAACAATTTGCGGCAAGCCAGCGGCCATGTACTCGAAAAGTTTGGTGGCAAGGGCTTTTGAATATTGAGGTTCTGGGTGAAGTAACGCCAAGCCAACATCAGCCGAAAAAAGTAATGTCTTTACTTCTTCAAACGGTATCTGGCCAAGATAATTAACTCTTTTAGAGGCCTTATGAGATAATACTTCTTGCTCGAATTCCTTTGAGTGAAATTTTCCTGCCAAAACTAAAACTACATCATCTGATAGCATTTCGAGGGCTTCAACAATTTCTTTTACACCTCTTATTCGGGTTAAACTTCCAACGTAAAT
>CALKMS010000103.1 GCA_938091145.1 uncultured bacterium | reverse complement strand
AATGAGTGAAGAAAAAAAGAACGGCTTTACCCTGATTGAGTTAATAGTAACTATAACGATTGTTGCCATCTTAACCTCTATTACTGTTGCCGTTTATCTTCAAGTTACTGAGAGAGCGAAAAATGTAACCTGCCAGTCTAACCTAAGAATTTTGCGTTCGGCAATCGTTGTTTACCGCTCGGCAAATATGAAAAACCCACCAAGCTTAAACGATCTTGACCCAAGTTTTGTCCAGGATATAACCGGCCTTTCTTGTCCTGCCTCCGGCATCCCTTATGCTTACAACCCGGAAACAGGTAAAGTGAAGTGCGAATATCCGCCTCATGCCGACTACTAAACAAATTCAAAGCATCGCGAAAAATCAAGCCGATCAGCCTTTCACCACCAACAATGGTCTGAGGCGAGCAACTTTTAGTGAAAGACCAGCTCCCTCGCATATCTCAACAACCTTGCTAACATCTTTGTAAGCCTGTGGAGCTTCTTCAGCTAAAAGGGCTGTGCTCCCAGCGACTACCCTTATGCCTTTCTCTTCCAGCTCCTGCCGAAGCTTCTCTCCCCGAATGCTTTTTTTAGCCTGCTTCCGGCTTAGAAGACGCCCGGCCCCATGACAAGTAGAGTAAAAGGTTTCCTTTCCTTGTTTAGTTCCAACCAGAAGATAAGAAGCCCGGCCCATGTCTCCAGGAATAATTACGGGTTGACCGGTTTCCTTGAAAGCAGCTGGTAACTCCGGGTGACCGGGTGGCAAAGCCCGAGTTGCCCCCTTGCGGTGAACACAAAGTTGCTTTAACTCCCCATTAACTTCGTGCTTTTCAAACTTAGCAATGTTGTGAGATACATCATAGAGAAGGTTTATTCCCAGTTTTTCCGCTCCCTGGCCAAAAACCTTTTCCAGAACTTCGCTTACTAAAAATCCTAAACACTGACGGTTAGCCAAGGCATAATTAACCGCGCAGGCCATTGCCTGATAATAGTTGTTCCCCTCGGGTGAATTGACAGGAGCGCAAGCCAGCTGTCGATCAGGAAGGTCATACCCGTACTTTCTAACGGCCATGTCCATAACTCTCAGAAAATCGGTGCAAATCTGATGTCCGACCCCTCGAGAACCCGAGTGTATCATTACTACCACCTGTCCCTTAAAAATTCCCATTTTGTCAGCTATTTCTGCTCGATAAACCTCTTCTACCTCTTGAACCTCTAAAAAATGATTGCCGGCGCCTAGCGTTCCTGGTTGATCTTCGCCTCTCTCAAAGGCTCTCGGAGAAACCAAGTCAGGGTTAGCCCCTTCCATCACCCCTTTTTCTTCAATATATTCAAGGTCCTGCTGACTTCCAAATCCCCTTTCAACTGCCCACTTGGCACCTTTAACCATTAGCTCTTCCATCTCTTTTCGCTTAACCCGAATTTTTCCTCGGCTTCCCACCCCTTTCGGTATTTCAGAAGCCAGCGCCCGAGCGAGAGTTTCAAGGTGCTTTTCGATTTCGAAAGCATTAAGGGTAGTTTTGATCAGTCTTACTCCGCAACTAATATCAAAACCGACTCCGCCCGGTGAAATCACACCACCCTTTTCAATCTCAGTGGCCGCCACCCCACCAATAGGAAAACCGTAGCCCCAGTGAATATCTGGCATTGCCATTGAGGCCCTGACAATCCCGGGAAGAAAAGCTACATTAATTACTTGCTCTAAAGCTCGATCACGATCAGCCTGAGCTACCAGCTCTTCGTCAGCATAAATCACTCCGTCAACTCTCATGCCTGCACGGAAGGATTTCTTGATTATAAATTTAAAGGTTGATTCTTGAATTAAGTAATCTGGCTTCATAAAGCTCTCCTTTAACTTTCCATCACCTTTTGTCCTTTGATTTACACACGATGCTTGACAGCAAAAGTTTATTTCAAGCTAACTCGCCTAGCTATCTTTCTTGATTGTAAGGCGAATGGCTATACATCGCAAACTGCCTGAACTTCATAGTTATCTCCTTTTTTTTCCACTCGCAACAAATGATAGGTACAAGCTTTAACTTCGTTGTTCACTTGATGCCGTTTTCGATCCATCGTTTCGCCCCAGACAGTCGCTTTTAAACGACGAGGGGTAAGATATTCAATTTTGAATTGAGAAAAAAACATGCGGTGGTGCTCGGCTTGAAACAAAAGTTCATTTAACCAGTTAAAAAGCAAGCTTTCGTAATCGTCGCCTTCAACTGATATTTGAAGCTCTTTTTCCGGCTTGACTCTTTTCAGATCAATGATAAAGTTAAACAAAGCTTTTGCCGCTTCTTCAAAAGCCTCATTCAGGGTCTCTCCTCGAGCCACAAAACCCATATCAGCAGTGTGATCTAAATACCTAAAACTTCCCATCAAGCTTTTCCTAAGGCAACAACCTGATCGCCAGGAGAAATCTGAACCAACTTCACCCCAAAAGCCTCTCTTTTCATTCGAGGTATCTCTTTGGCATCAAGCTTGATAACTTGCCCGCCAGCAGTAGCAATTATTAACTTACTATTGCTTTCAATCCCCCGCGCAAGGGCTAAAAACCCTCTCCGGGTGTCAATTTTAAGGGCTCTGACTCCCTTCCCCCCGCGATGATGGGTTGGAAAATCCTTCCATAAAGTTCGCTTCCCAAATCCGTTTTCCGTAATCAGCAAAACCTCTTCTTCCGGCCGCACTCGTTCGAAGTCCACCACTCGGTCGTCGGGATTTTTAAGTCTTATGCCTATTACCCCTCTCGCCACCCGCCCCATAGGCCGGACGTCTTCCTCCTTAAAAACAATAGCCTGTCCCTCCCGAGTAAAAAGGGCAAGCTTTTCTCTCCCGCTCGTCAAAGTCACCCCAACCAGTTCAGACCCAGAATCTAAAGCCAATGCCTGTAAGCCTGAACGCCGACTGCAATCATAAGCCTCTAAAGGAGTTTTTTTGACCAAGCCCTTGCTGGTGGAAAAAACTAAAAATTTACCGCTTTCAAACTCCCTCACCGCTACCAGATCTATTATTCGCTCTTCAGCTGATAAAGGAATGAGATTGACGAGAGCCTGGCCTCTAGCTTGCCGTGATGCTTCAGGCACCTCATAAACTTTAAGACGATAAACCCGTCCACGATTTGAAAAAAGCAAAAGATAATCGTGGTTTCTAGCGATTATAATTTGCCGAACGTAATCTCCTTCCTTTAGGTTGGCGCCCAAGATGCCTTTGCCGCCTCTTTTTTGAACTCGATAGGTATTAATTGGGAGCCTCTTTATATATCCAAGAGAGGAAAGAGAAACTATAACTTCATCGTCAGAAACCAGGTCTTCAACGGTTAATTCTTCAGCTCGCGCCACTATTCTGGTTTTTCGGGGCTCGCCAAACCTATTTTTAACCTCGATAAGCTCTTCTTTAATCACCCCAAGCAACTTTTCACGACTGCCTAATATCCCTTCGAGTTCTGCCATTTTCTCTCGCAAAGCAGCTGCTTCTTCCTCCAGCCTTTCTCTCTCAAGTTGAGTCAATCGCTGAAGCTTCATATCAAGGATTGCCTGAGCCTGTTCCTGGGTTAGGACAAACTGCTTTATCAGCTTTTCTCTCGCCTCAGCAGGATCAAGAGAGCTCTTGATGAGCTCAATCACTTCATCCAAGTTCTCAAGGGCAACTAGCAAGCCCTCCGTCAAGTGAAGTTTTTCTTTGGCTTTTCTCAAATCAAATTCCGTCCGGCGACGGACCACTTCTTCCTGGTGGTCAAGGTAATAACGGAGAGCTTCAAGGAGACTCAAGGTTCTTGGCACCCCGTCGCACAGTGCCAGAAGGTTAACTCCAAAAGTGATCTCAAGCTGGGTGTGTTTATATAGGCGGTTTAAAACTATTTGAGGAACGCAATCCCTTTTGAGTTCAATAACCAACCGTAAACCTTCCCGATCAGATTCATCGCGAAGATCAGTTACTTCCGGAATCTTTTTTTCCCTTGCTAACTCAGCAATCTTAGCCGCTAAACTAGACTTGTTCACCTGAAAAGGGATCTCAGTTATGACAATTCTCGGCCGTTCACCCTCTTCAATCACCGCCTTCGCTCTCACTCTTATCGGACCTCGGCCCGTTTCATAAACTTTCGCTAAAGACTTCTTTCCCAAAATCAGCCCCCCTGTCGGAAAGTCCGGCCCTTTAACGATCTTTAAAAGGTCCGCCAGGGTAGCCTGAGGATTGTCAATCAGATATACAACGGCATCAATAACCTCCCTTAAGTTATGAGGAGGAATATTGGTAGCCATGCCAACAGCAATACCTGAAGAACCGTTAACCAGCAGATTTGGAAAGCGGGCAGGTAAAACTTGAGGCTCGGTGAGGCTCTCATCAAAATTAGGGACAAAGTCAACCGTTTCTTTTTCAATGTCTCGTAAAAGCTCCATCGCAAGGGGCGAAAGCCGTGCTTCAGTGTAACGCATCGCAGCAGCAGAATCACCGTCAACCGAACCAAAGTTCCCATGTCCATCAATTAAAACGTGACGCGAAGAAAAGTCCTGGGCCATCCGAACCAAAGCTTCATAAACTGCCATATCGCCGTGGGGGTGATATTTACCAAGAACCTCACCGACGATGCGCGCACACTTTTTGTAAGGGCGACCGGGATACATGCCCATATCATACATGGCATAGAGAATGCGGCGGTGCACTGGCTTTAAACCATCGCGGACATCAGGCAAAGCGCGTCCCACGATCACGCTCATAGCGTAATCGATATAAGAGCGCTTCATTTCTTCTTCGACTTCTACCAGCCTTATCTTTTCCGCTATTCTTTCCAACCAACTACCTCCCTTGGTTTAAATATCAAGAAAACGGACGTCCTTTGCATGCCGCTGAATAAACTTCCTTCTGTCCTCAACTTTCTCCCCCATTAAAATTGAGAATATTTCATCAGCTCGGTAGGCATCCTCAAGAGTTACTTTAATCAAGGTGCGCCTTTGAGGATCCATTGTGGTTTCCCAAAGCTGAGTAGGGTTCATTTCACCCAAGCCTTTATAGCGCTGAATGCTCACTTTGTTTTGAGGCAAGTCTTTAATCATGGCAGCTAGTTCACGGTCCGAATAGGCATAGGCATCTTTCCCATCATACCGCAAACGATACAGAGGGGGTTGGGCAATAAAAACGTGACCTTTTTCGATCAGCTCCCTCATTTTGCGATAAAAGAAAGTCAAAATCAAAGTCCGAATATGAGCCCCATCAACATCGGCATCCGTCATTATAATTACTCGGTGATAACGAAGAGACCTCAAGTCAAAATCTTCGCCAATGCCAGCACCCAATGCCTGAACCAAGGCTTGAATCTCAGGACTGGAAAGCATTTTGCTCTCCGTTGCTTTTTCAACATTTAGAATTTTTCCCCTCAAAGGAAGAACGGCCTGAAAATTGCGGTCCCGAGCCTGCTTAGCTGAGCCGCCAGCTGAGTCGCCCTCAACGATAAAGATCTCGGCCCAATGCGGATCTCGGGTCACACAATCAGCCAGCTTGCCTGGTAAAGTAGAGCTTTCTAAAAAGCTTTTCCTTTTGACGAGCTCACGAGCCTTGCGAGACGCAAGCCGTGCGCGCGAGGCAGTGATGGCTTTATTAACGATCAAGCGAGCTTCAGTCGGATTCTCTTCCAAAAATTCAGCTAAGCGAGCGGCTGTAAAGCTTTCCATTATCCCTCTGACGGCGGGGTTTCCAAGTTTAGTCTTAGTCTGGCCTTCGAACTGAGGCTCGAGCAGCTTCACGCTGATGATGGCAGTTAAGCCTTCTCTAACGTCCTCGCCGGTCAAGTTTTCGTCCTTTTCCTTTAAAAACCCTTTGTTACGTGCATATTCATTTATTGTTCGGGTCAGAGCCGAACGAAAACCAACCAGGTGAGTTCCTCCTTCCTGAGTGTTAATGCTGTTAGCGAAGGCGTAAATTCGCTCCGCATCCCCCGTGTTGTGCTGAATCGCCACTTCTGCCTCAAAATCGTCACTACAATAGCTAAAGTAAACTACTTTCTCATAAAGGGTTTCTTTGCCCTGGTTTAAATAGCGAACAAAATCCTCGATGCCGCCCTCGTAACAATATTCAAACCTTTCTTCCGGCTTTTTCCTCAAGTCAACCAAAACCAACTTAACGCCCCGATTTAAAAAAGCCAACTCTTGCAAGCGCTGAGCGATCAGGTCCGCATCAAACACTGTTTCCTCAAAAATCTCGGGATCAGGCTTAAAAGCTATAATGGTTCCTGTTCGTCCGCTCTTACCAACCTCTTCCAGTTCGGTCAAGGGCTCGCCCCTCTCATAGCGCTGGCGATACTCTTTGCCATCCCGAAAGGTTTTTACTTCGAGCCATTCCGAAAGAGCATTGACTACTGAGATTCCTACACCGTGAAGGCCACCAGAGACTTTGTATCCCCTCCCGCCAAATTTTCCTCCCGCATGAAGCCTGGTAAGCACCACTTCAACCGCCGAGCGGTCATAGTTTGGAACTATGCCCACTGGAATACCACGTCCGTCATCGGAAACAACCACCGAGTTGTCGGGGTTAATTACCACTTCAATATTTTTACAAAAGCCTGCCAGCGCCTCGTCAATTGAGTTGTCAACTACCTCATAAACCAAATGATGAAGGCCCCGCAACCCAGTAGACCCGATGTACATTCCCGGACGGCGGCGGACAGCTTCCAGCCCTTCGAGAACAGTTATGTCTTTGGCAGTGTAATCCGATTTATCCAAAACTCCTCCTGTAAAAATTTTTTTAAATTATACCATTAGCTAAAAAAATTGTAAATTGTTTCAGAATTGTTTTCCGACCAAAAAATGCTCTTCAAAAAGCTTTCCTATCGATTACTAGAATCTTCATTTCAATGAATCTAACTCCTTTCTTCTTCTGCATCGTTGCTTTCTCTCGAGTAAACAAGGGTTTTCAAGTCACAAACTAATTTTTCATTTAAAAAAATATTCATTTTTTGTATAATTTCTGTTTTTTTGCTCATAATCTCCACCGCCCAAGAGGGGTTGGGCACCTTCACCCACAAAACCCCAGCTTTGAAAGTGTGAAAAATGGCCTTATTGGCTTCTTCCCCTAAAGCTTCTCTAAGTGCTACTTCCATAAGAAGGACCTTAAGGCCTGCTTTGCTCAGAAAGTCTTCCAGACTAGCCTTAATGTGCTCCATTCAACACTTCTCCTTTTTCAATGCGAAAAACCTGGATTTCACTGCCATTGTTTAAACCCATTAGCCGTTCTAGATCCCAAGGGGTCATTGTCATTACTATCTGTCCTTTTTTCATCAAGAAATCCATCATCGACACCGAGTTTCTTTCATCCAAGCCAGCCGGGAAGTCATCAATTAAAAAAACAGGCGACTCCCCCGTCTCTTCCTTAATAATTTCGCAAGCTGCTTGACAAAGAAGGATAGTAATAACTTTTTGTTCCCCTTCAGAGGCGAACTCCCGTGCGGTTTTTCCACCCAAAAAAATCTTTAGTTCGTCTAGCTGAGGCCCGCAGCTTGCCCTTTTTCGCTCTTTGTCAATCATGCGATTTTCGGAAAGCCTTCTTCTAATCACAGCCTCAACCTCATCTTCATCTCCTTTGGTCACGGTAAGGTATTCCAGTTCAACCAAGCCGCCAAAAAGCGACGCAATTTCTGCCGTTTTTAGCTTTTCTTTCAGCTTTTCAGTCACTTCTCGACGATACCCGACTATTTTAGCTCCATGCTGTGACATTACTCTTTCCAGTTCGTCAAGATAAACCTCAAGACGGCCATTGCCAATTTGGTTAAACTCAACCAGTGCTCTCATTCGGTGATAAAGAGCACGTAGATAAGCCGCTTTTATAAACAGATAATGAGGTTTTAAATAAAGTAAGACTTCATCAAGAAAGGCCCGCCTTTGAGCTGGCTCTCCTTTTACCAGGTTGGTGGAACTAACGTCCAAGCTAATCAAAGGAAAAGTTTTTCGGACCTCGTTCGAGTTCCTTTCTTTCCCATCAACAGCCCTATTTGCCCGCTGGCCGCTATAAGAAGCAATCACCTCTGTGCTCCCCCCATCATCCCTAACAAACTTCCCTTTCAAAAAGAAAAAATTTCTACCAAACCTCACACAGTCATCCGAAAAACGACTTTCCTTTCCCACCAATACCTTTAGGGCCCGAAGGAGTGTGGTCTTCCCTTGGGCATTTCCGCCACAGATGACATTGATCCCTGGTGCGAAAATCAGCTCAGCTTTCTCGACTCGCCTGAAGTTTTCAACCCTCAGATACTTAACCCACACTGATTCAGGTCATTCTTACTGGCATAACTAAGTAAAAGAAGTTTTCCTCCTCAGGTGAGCTAAAAAGAGCTGGCCTCTCCCCCGACTGAAGGCCAACTTTAACCTTTTCCCCTTTCATCGCTCTCAATCCGTCCTGAAGGTAACTTGAGTTAAACCTGAGAGCAACCCGCGGTCCAACAATCTCAGCTTTTATTTCCACCTGACCCTTACCCACCGTTTGACTAAACGCAGTCAATCTAACCTTATCTTCCAGTGTCTCAAACTCCACTGTTCCGGCATCCAAAAAAACCTGGAGCCGCCTCAAACCATTAATCAACTCTTCTCTTTCGACAAGCACCTCTGTCTCAACCGCCTCTGGTATTAGGCCTTGATAGCTCGGAAACTGCCCTTCAATTAAGCGAACAAACTCAGTGAAAGACTTCGTTTCAAGTAAGAGCTGGCTGTCTAAAAAATAAATCTTTAATCCGCCTTCCGCTTCAGCAAGAAGCTTTATCGTCTCTTCAACAACAGCAGCGGGTATTAATATTTCTTTAACTTCCTTCAAACCCTCTTTTATTGACTTCTT
>CALKMS010000102.1 GCA_938091145.1 uncultured bacterium | reverse complement strand
GTTAGCACCCGAAGCAATCCCTGGGATTGCCACGCTCGCCTTACGGCTCGCTCGCAATGACCAAAATGAAGGTGTTGTCGCTCGCAATGACGTTCCCCCATGTGTCATTGCGAGGGTGCGTTAGCACCCGAAGCAATCCCTGGGATTGCCACGCTCGCCTTACGGCTCGCTCGCAATGACAAAAAAGAGGTGTTTGCTCAGGCACGCAATGACCAAATGAAAGTGTCTTGGCTCGCAATGACAAAAAGAAAGTGTCTTCGCTCGCAATGACCAGATGAAGGCGTCGTTGCTCGCAATGACGAAAAGAGGAAACATTCGCTTGCAATGACGGTTTCCGCTACCTGCTTCTGGCTGAACTGCCTGAAGATGCCTGCAGCACTTAAAGGATACTAATGGTATAATTTTCCTGATAGTTAAAGTTAAAAAGGAGAATAGACTTGGCTAAAGGAAAAATCAAGCAAAGTAGTTGTTTAAAGGTAATCTGCTTTGCCCTGTCAATACTTTTTTTTGGTTTGTTTTTTCTTTCGGGCTGCCAGAAGGCTTCAACAGACAAAACTACTTTGCGAATGGTTACTTTAAGCGAGCCTCGTAGCTTCGACCCTTACCTAACCCAACCTTTATCTCAGAGAAGATGGAGTTTTTTAGTTTTTGATGGCTTGTGGAAAATTGATCGTCAGGGCGAGATTAAGGAAAATTTGGCTTATTTGCCTGAGTTTTTAAGTGGTGGCAAATTGGTGAAAGTTCGACTTAAAAAAGGCATTAAGTGGCAGGATGGTCAGCCTTTAACTGCTTTTGATGTGGAGTTTACCTGGCGAGTTATAAATGGTCAAATTGATTCTGATTATAAGCCCGAACTTTATCAACCTTACGAATACATAGAAAAAGTTGAAGCGAAAGATGAAGAAACACTATTTTTTTACCTCAAGAAACCTTTTTATAACTTTGGTTATCTTTTTCCTGCTATTTTTCCTCGACATCTTTTAGCCCGAGAAAAGTCTATTTTAAATTCGGATTTTTGGTTTAAGCCAGTCGGGACAGGCCCTTACCGTTTAAGTCAGTGGAAGATAGGCAGGGAAATGGTTTTTGAGGCTAACCAAGATTATTTTAAGGGTAAACCAAAAATTGAAAAAATAAAAGTTGCAGTGGTTTTTTCTGTTGACGAAGCAAAGAAACTTGTTAATAAAGGCAAGGTTGATTTATGGCAAGACATATCGGAAGATGAAATGGAGCCCCTATCGGATTTATTGGAAAGTAAGAAAGAAGTAAAAAAATACCCGGTTGGCTGGGAAACCATATTTTTAAATATTCAAGGCAAATGGTTCAAAGTCGATGATTTTCGAGAGGCTATTTTTTCTGGCATTGACTGGCAAAAGGGAAGAAAGTTTATGGGAAAGAATGAAGCGGGTTTATTTGGTCTTCCACCGTTTAAAAAGTATCAAGGATTATTAGAGCAATATCAGATAAAACTTAATCGGAAAAAGGCTGTTGAGGCTATCCATCGTCAGGGTTATAAAAATATTGGTCCGATGAAACTGTGGGAAAGGAAAAGGGACGAAACCTTTAACCCGCAGTTGTGTTTTGATGCCCGTTTTCAGTTTTTTAACAAAAAACGCTACAATCTTTTTTTAAAAGTGTTGCGCCAAGAGGCAGAAAAAACAAAGATTGATCTTCTATTGAATTTGTTTTCTTCCCGAATGCTGACGGCTCCAAAAGAAAAATCGGGGAGTCTGGCTAAGGGTGAAAACTTTGACCTCCTTTATTTCTCTCAAGAGTTTTATCCTCATCCTTTATTGAGGCAGCCTTTTCTTTTTAAGGAAAGCCCGAAAGTCAATGATAAAGGTCTAAACTTTGCTTATTATTCTTCGGCTGAAATTGAAAAGAACTACCAGGCAGCAGAAAAAGCAAAAAATGATCTTGAGCAGGTGAAGTATTTGAGCCAGATTTACGATGAACTTCGGGATAAAAAAGTTTTTATTCCTTTTGGCTATACTTTCTACTATGCCTATAAGTCGCCAGGGCTTTTTAACTATCAACCTCCACTGTTCTGGGAAACATCTTTTTTAGATGTGGAAAAATGGGAGTTAAAATAAGGATATGGGTTTTCGTAGAGAAAAGTTAAAATCAGGCTTTCGCACTCTTTCGGAGCTTTTTACTTTTAGTTTGAAGAATAAAACCTGGTGGCTTCTTCCTTTCTTTCTGGCTTTAGCTATTGTGGCACTGCTGGTTTTAGTTATTCAAAAAGTGAGTTCTTATCCGTTTATTTATGTCCTTTTTTAAATCAGTTTTTCGTTTCTGGCAGAAAATTGTTAATGGTTCATTCTTCTTGTTATTTACCGTTTTACTTTTCTTAATTTATCTACTTTTGGTTTTTCCCTTGGGCTTGCTTATCCGCTGGAAGCAAGGGTATAAAAGGAGCTGGGTGGAGGCAAAAAGAGTTATTGTAAAGGAAAATCTCTACTGATGATGGTTTTGGGTATATCCGGTTACTATCATGACGCCGCCGCCGCTTTGGTTAACGAGAATGGCATTGTTGCTGCTGCTCAGGAAGAAAGATTTAGTCGAATAAAGTATGATTACTCTTTTCCTCAGAGCGCCATAAAGTTTTGCCTGAAAAAAGCGGGAGTAGAACCTTCGGAATTGGAGGCGGTGGTTTTTTTTGAAAAACCTTTAGGCAAGTTGGAGAGAGTTTTTTATACAATTACCAGGGAAGCTCCCTTTTCCTTTCCTCTTTTTCTGGAAGCAACTTATAACTGGGCAAAGGAAAAACTCTGGATAAGAGAGAGAATAATTGATTTTTTAGGGATACCGAGAGATAAAGTTTTTTTTATTCCTCATCACCTCTCGCACGCCTCGTCTGCTTTTTTCTGTTCCCCTTTTGATGAAGCAGCAGTTTTAACCGTTGATGGAGTGGGCGAGTGGGCAACGGCGGCAATTGGTTGGGGAAAGGGGAATAAACTCGAACTAATTAAGGAGCTCCATTTTCCTCATTCTCTCGGCTTGCTTTACTCCACTTTTACTACTTTTTTAGGCTTTAGAGTGAATGAGGAGAATAAAGTTATGGGGCTGGCTGCTTATGGCCAGCCTCGTTTTCAGGAGAAAGTTGAAAAAGTTGTTGAGCTTAACAAAGATGGCTCTTTAGAGTTAAATCTGGCTTATTTTTCGTTTTTGCGTTCGCGAAAAAAGATGTTTTCTCAGCCTTTTGTTAAGCTTTTTGGAGAACCAAGATCGCCTGAAAAACCCTGGAAATTAAAAAATGGAAAGCTTTTATCGGATGACCAGGTTTACGCTGATATCGCAGCTTCGATACAGCGTTTTACAGAAGAAGCAATGCTCAAAATGGCTTTGGAAGCTCATCGGTTGACGGGTTCGGAAAACCTTTGCCTGGCTGGTGGTGTGGCTTTAAACTGTGTTGCTAACTCTTACCTTTTTCTTAACTCTCCTTTTAAAAAAATTTACATTCAGCCCGCTGCTGGTGATGCTGGTGGCGCATTAGGTGCTGCCCTTTATTACTTAGCTGAGGAAGCAAACAAAAGGGTTTTGCTTTCCCAGGCATATTTGGGAGAAAGCTTTAATGAAAAAGAAATTAAGGAAGCAGTCAAGGGATTGGATTTTCATTGTTTAGACTATTTTGAACTTTGTTCAAAAGTAGCCGAGGATATTGCTCAAGGCAAGGTAGTTGCCTGGTTTCAAGGTGGTTTTGAGTGGGGGCCTCGGGCTCTCGGTCATCGTAGCTTACTAGCCCGACCTGACTCTTTGAAGATAAAGGATTTGATTAATTTAAAGATAAAGGAGAGGGAACCATTTCGACCTCTGGCTCCTTCGGTAATTGAAGAAAAAGCAGTTGATTTTTTTAAGCTTGGTAAAATGAAAGGGAACTTTCCGCTTAAATTTATGCTTTTAACGGCTGAATGTTTTGAAGCGGAAAAGCTAAAAGGAGCGTTACAGGTTGACAACACGGGGCGGCTACAAGTTGTTAGCCAGGAAGATGAGCCTTTGTTTTATGATTTGCTAAAGGCGGTTGAGGAAAAAACTGGTATTCCAGCTGTTTTAAACACTTCGCTTAATGGAAGAGGCGAACCCTTGATAAATAGCCCTCAGGAAGCAGTCAGGTTTTTTAAAGAAAAACCTATCGATGTTCTAATTTTGGGCCATTTTTACCTTAAAAAATAGTGATGACAAACCTCTTTTTTCCATTTAAGATTAGGAAATCAAGGTGGCGAAATTAACTGGTAGCAAAAGAAGAAAAATTGCTTTTCAGATTTCAGCGAGCCTTGCTTTGATTTTTTTCTTTCTCTTTTTTCTGGAAATTTTAGTTCGCCTTTTATTACCGCAATTAGGTATGTCGGCTGAGATCAGGGTGCCTGACCCGATTCTTCATCATTCTTTTGTTTCTGGAGCAGAAACAGTGATGAATTCTCCAGAGTTTAAGGTTTCTTATAAAATAAACAGCTTTGGATTGCGAGATAGAGAAATTGAGCCCAAAAAGCCAGGGGTTTTTCGGATACTGGCTCTTGGTGATTCGGTGGTTGAGGGCTGGGGAGTAGAGCTTGAACAGAGCTGGGTAAAACAACTGGAAAAAAATCTCAACGAAAACTTTGGCGAAGGAAAGTTTGAAGTAATTAATGGTGGCGTTGCTAGCTATTCTCCTTTGCTTTACTACCTTTTTTTAAAAGAAAAAGGCTTAAAGCTTCAACCCGATTTGGTGATTATGATGATGGATATGGGAGACCCGAGTGATGATTATGCTTATGTTAAATCGACTGTTTTTAAAGGTCGGGAACCGTTAGCTTGCCCTGGAGACTACTATCAGACAAGCGGCTTTAAGAGGGTGTTTAAAAAATTAAGTTTTTTTCTTCGACGAAGCTCAAGACTGTACATTCTTTTAGAGTACTTTCTTTCAGGAGAGGGAAGTGATGGTTTTCGACCTGTGCCTTTCGTTTTTAAAGAGGTACCAGGCTATAAGAAAGCCTGGGAGCTATCTCAGCAATATATATTGCTCAGCCAGAGATTACTTGAGAAGGAAAAAATACCGTTGTTGTTTACTGTTAATCCCCCTGCTGTCGCTTTGGGCGAAAATGAATGGGTTGAGGGCAGAAAAAAATTTAATTATGCTGCCAACCCTGGTTATTTTAGAAAATTTTTTGATGAGTTTTCTGATTTTTGTAAGAAAAATCGCTTGTTTTATATCGATATCTATCACCGTTTGCTTTCTTATCCGGAGCACCCTCTTTACTACTCCTACGATATCCATCCCAATCCGATGGGCCACAAAGTTATTGCTGATTATATTTTTGAGGAGTTAATAAAAGGTGGTTTTCTGGGAAAAATTACTGAATAGCCTAAACAAGCTTTATCTTGTTAGATTTTTAGTTTCCCCACGGGTAGCAGCTTCACTAATTGCCCTGGTGACTTTCTTCTCTTTTATTGGAGTGGTTATCCCCCAGAAATTTATCTATCCGCCTGAGTATATGAAGAGGTGGGGTCAAGATTTTCCTTCTTTATCGCGCTTTGCGGAGTCAACAGGATTAACCAATCTTTTTTATACTTGGTGGTTTTTGTTTTTGCTCTCATTAGTATTTCTTTCGCTTTTTCTTTGTACTCTTTTACGGTTAAAGCCTTCAGGAAAGAAAAGCTTCAAAACGAGCTCTTTTCAAAAAATTTTAGCCTTAAAGCGAAAACCTGACATTGAAGAGCTAAAAAGTTTTCTTTCTCGCCGTTTTTATCGGTTGAAAATTCAAAACGAAGGCGAGAAGCTTTTCTTTGTTTATGCCTGGCGTTTTGATACTCCTTTTTTTTCGATTTTGTTTCATTTGGGGATGATGATAGTTCTTTTAGCGGCGGTTGCCGATAAATCGAGCGGTTTAAACGGGACCGCTTTACTGACTGAGGGTGAGGCCTTTACCGAGAAACATTTTGACTATGAGACTTTAGTAGAAGCGCCCTTTTTTTCCGAAAATCATCAGTTTTTTAAAGTTATGCTGGAAAGATTTGATGTCCACTATGAAGGTGATGTTCTTACCGATGCTCAAGCTAGGGTGAGAGTTATTGATGGAGATTTTCAAAAAGAGGAGCTGGTTAAAGTAAATTACCCTTTGTCTTATAAAGGTTTTAGTTTTTTGATCGATAAAATTGGCTTTTCTCCTTTGATAAACATTAGTAATCATAAAGGCGAGACTTTTTTTTCTTCTTATGTGAGTCTTGGCGAGGAGAAAAAGCAAAGCTTTGCTGATTTCTTAAACCTGGGGAACTATAGTTTGAACTTCGAGCTCTACCCAAATACATTTAATTCCCGAAGGCTTTATTTGCCTGAGGATCCCTTGTTGGGAATTAAAGTAAGAAAAGCGGGGAAAGTTGTCTGGCAGGGGAGTTTGAAGTTAGGAGAAGCAGTCGAGACTCCGGTTGGCACTATTGCTTTTGGAGACCTTCGCTACTGGGTTCTCTTTCAAGTAGCTTATAGTCCGCTTTTGCCCTGGATTTTTTTTGGTTTTTTTCTGGCGGTGACAGGGCTAACAGTGAGATTATTGTTTTACCCTCTGAATATTTGTCTGAAGTTTGAAGCAAAGGGTAGAAAATGGGAAGTGGGTATAGCAGGAAAAACCCGTTTAGGTAAGATGGTTGTGGAAAGAGAGCTAAAAAAAATAGAAGGTTATCTTGGGAAGAGATATAATTAGACTATGTCGCAGCTTGAAGAAGCATTTTTCTGGTTAACCTTAGTCGGGTATGGCTTGGCGGGAATTATAAACCTGGCGAGCTTCACCGTTCTGAAAAGAAAAAAGTTGCTTTATTTTTCCAAACAGCTTGGTTTTTTGGCTTTTATTTTTCACTTAGTGGCACTAATTACTCGAACGGTTGTCAGCGGTCATTTTCCAGTTAAAGGTGGTTATGAAAATGCTCTGGTGGGTGCGGCTTCGGTTGTCGGCCTTTTTTACTTAGTTCAGCGTTACTTTCCTTCAATTGAAGTAGTTGGGAGCGGTATTTTTTTTATAGTGCTTTTAGTGATGGGCACCAGCTTAACGAATATTCCACCACTTGAGCCACTGACTCCTCCCTACAAGAGCATCTGGTTATGGATTCATGTTTTGTTTGCCTGGCTGGCTTATTCCTCTTACACGCTGGCAGCAGCTCTTTCAGTTCTTTATTTAATTCGTCAGAGGGGGACTTTAGACAGCAAACTTTTAGTTAAACTACCTTCTCAAGAGAAAATCGATGACATCTGGTTTCGGTTTGTGGTGTTTGGTTTTGTTACTAATGCTATTATGATTGCTTCTGGTTCGATTTGGGCTCACTATCTCTGGGGGAGTTACTGGAAATGGGACCCGGTCGAGACCTGGAATTTGATTAGCTGGCTGGCTTTTGGTTTGTTTCTTCATTTAAGGTTGACGATGGGCTGGAGGGGGAGAAAATTAGCTTGGATTACAATTTTAGGATTGATTACCATAAACATCGGTTTCTGGGGCGTTCAGCTTATACCGAGCACTTATCACCTTTTTAGGAAACTTTGAAGCCGGTTGTGGAAAAGATTTTATAGATAACCGATACGACTTAGTGTTTTAAAAGGAGCTTTAAAGGATAAAAATGAAGCTAGTTTTAGTTTCGCCTCCTTTTGGCGAGCATGGTCAAAAAAGTAAGGGTTTACCAATTGCCCCACCGGTTTTAGAGTATCTAGCTGGCTTAACTCGAAAAATTAGGCCTGAAATAGAGATTGAATTGGTTGATGCCAACCTGGAGGAGTTTAACCCTGAAGCAATCGAGGCTGATCTGGTTGGTTTTACTGTCCTTACTCCTCAAGCTCCATGGGTTTATAGGATGAGTGATGCCATACGGAAACGTGGTATCAAGACGGTGTTGGGTGGAATTCATACCACAATTCTTCCTAATGAAGCACGCCAACACGCTGATAGTGTTGTTCTTGGGGAAGTAGAAAACTTTTGGAGTGAAGTCCTTGATGATGCAAAAGAAGGGAGATTAAAGCCATTTTACTCAGGTGACAGACCGATCCTTGAAGGTCTGCCCGCTCCTTTAACAAATCTTTGGAAGCACCGATATAACTATTTATTTGGTTCTTTTTTTACTGCTCGCGGTTGTCCTTTTAAGTGTTCTTTTTGTTCAGTTTATAAGTTTTTTGGCCAGCGGGTTAGATTTAGACCTATTGATGAAGTAGTAAGTGAAGTTGCTTCTTCACCTCGCCGACTTTTTTGGGGAATAGATGACAATGTTTGGGGAACAAAGATTTCTCGAAACATCGAACTTTATAAAGAAATGGCAAAAAACATTAAGTTTAAATACTGGTTTGGTTCAGCGGATTTAGTGACGGTCGAACATCCTCGGGCTGATGAACTTTTAACCTGGGCAAGAAGGGCAGGATTAAGAGCAGTCTTGGTTGGTTGGGAAAGCGAGAACTTTGAAGCTTTAAAAGAATACCGAGCGTTATCCAAGCAAGGGAAGCGTCGCCTAGATTCAATTAAAAAAATTCGTGACCACGGAATTGAAGTTATGCTTTTCGTTATGGTTGGCGGAAGGAAAGAAACTCTTGAAGATTATCTGAGGATATTAGAATTATGTGACAAGTACAATGTTTCTGCTCATCCAACAATGGTGACTCCCTTTCCGGGAACGGAGCTTTATGAAGAATACAAGCCCTATCTTTACCCGAATTATGACTGGGATTATTTTGATGGCAATCAGGCGTTGTTTGAGCACCCAGACCCTCTAATGACAAAGAAAAATCGTGAAGAGGCTCTTTTGTGGTTGAGATCTGAGCTTTTTACTTTACCCCGGATTTTGAAGCGAATATTTCAAATTTCCTGGGTTGGCTTTCCGGCTTCTCATATTATGTCTTGGATGATTCAGTATCCTCAGGGGAGGGCCTTTCGTGAGGTTTTTGAAGCTCGAAAAGATTTAAATCCGCAAGAAATTGAAGGTCTGTTACGTAGCGTTTACCGTGGATCTGACTCTAAAGGATTTTCTAAACTCGAAAGTGGATTGGGCAAGGGGAACTCATTATAGGAATCGAAAATTGATTTCGAAAATTTTACAGAAATGATTTTTCGAAATGACTTTTCGCTTGATGGGATAAAGAGTAAAGATCATAGATGGGAAAACTAGAGCAAAAATTTTTGAGTTAAAGTTTTTTCTGGGGTAAAATATGTAAAGCAAAATCGTTTTTATAATTTGGAAGGCTATCGAGAAAGTGTTGACGTTATGAGGAAAAAGAAGGTTTTATTGATCACTCCTCCATATCATTGTGGGGTGCTTGAGTCAGCTGGGGTATGGCTTCCACTCGGATTTGTTTATCTAGCGGGTTCATTAAAGTCTTTGCCAGTTGAAGTAGAAATCTACGATGCAATGTCGAAATTTCACACTTTCAAAGATATTGAAAGAAAAATTGAGGAAGAAAAGCCTTTTTTGGTAGCAACCAATGCTTACACATCCACCTTTCCGGCTGCTCTTGAGGTTTTGAGAACGGTTAAAAAAGTTAATCCTGAAACATTTACGGTTATGGGTGGAGTTCATCCCACTTTTATGTGGGAAGAAGCGTTGAGCAATTATGAGGTAGATTTTGTTGTCAGGGGTGAAGGGGAGGAGACTTTTAAAGAGTTAGTCGAGTCACTATTGGCTGGTGGAAAGTTTTCTAAAATTAGAGGCATTGCTTATCGTGATGATGACAATGTGGTAGCTACTTTGCCTCGTCCTCGAATAGTGGACCTTGATAGCTTGACTCCAGCCTGGGATTTGATTGAGTGGCCCATTTATAAATACTATGCTAGCGATAATAAAAGACTGGCTATAGTTTCAACTTCCCGTGGTTGCATTCAGGGCTGCACCTTTTGTTCACAGCAGCTTTTTTGGGAGAAAACCTGGAGAGCTAGGAAGCCTGAAAAGGTAATAGAGGAGCTCAAATTTCTCAAAGAGAAATATGATGTAGAGGTAGTTATGTTTTCTGATGAATATCCTACTTTTGACCGTGAGCGCTGGGAGAAGATTTTGGATCTTTTGATTCAAGAACAAATGGGTTTGGAGCTGTTGATTGAAACCCGCGTTGATGACATTATTCGAGATGGAGATATTATGAGCAAGTACCGGGAAGCCGGTATCAGCCATATTTATGTGGGGGCTGAGTCAGCTTCACAAGAGAAGCTCGAAACTTTTAAGAAAAATTTAAATGTTAAGCTTTCAAAGAAAGCAATTGATTTAATTAATCAAGCGGAAATAATCTCAGAAACCTCTTTTGTTTTAGGGATGCCGGATGAAACTGAAGAAAGCATTACTAAAACTATTGAGGTTGCTAAGTATTATAATGCTGATATGACTTTCTTCTTAGCTATCGCTCCCTGGCCTTACTCCGAGATATATCCTGAACTCAAGGAGCACATAGTTACTGAAGATTACTCTCTCTACAACTTTATGAATCCTGTGGTCAAGCCGAAGAAAATGACTCTTGAACAAGTAAGGGAAGCATTAGACCGCGCTCATTTTGAGTTTTATATGTATAAAATGAAACAAATACCCACAATGCCGGCTTTTAAGCGCAAGTATATGAAGGATGTTTTTCGTATTTTGCGCGATAATTCTTGCATCGGAGATTTGTTAAAGAAAATCAAGCTACCAGAAGCGATGAGAGTAGTTATGCGCGCCTGATCTTCAAATAAGAGCCTGTGCGACCTTTAGATCGCTGGGTTATTTCTTGGCAGGTGTCATTGCGAACGCGCCTCCGCGGGGTGAAGCAATCGCAGAGATTGTTCAGGGATTGCCTTTTGTCCAACAACGGGATTGCCACGCCATGGAAAAAGGTGTCATTGCGAGGGGCGGAGCGACGAAGCAATCTTTCTTCCTGTCATTGCGAGGACTGCGAACCGAAGGCGAAGCAGGACGAAGCAATCTCCGAGATTGCTTCGCCTCCGTTTCACTTCGGCTCGCAATGACAAAAGGGAAGTGTCGTTGCTCGCAATGACCTCTCTCATTTTGTCATTGCGAGGGTGCGTAAGCACCCGAAGCAATCCCTGAGATTGCCACGCTCCTCCCTTCGGTCGTCGCTCACAATGACATTTCCGGCCGTCATTGCGAGGACTGCGAGCCGAAGGCGAAGCAGGACGAAGCAATCTCAGAATGTTAAGCCAAAGAATTATAATCTTTTCATGCAAAAGAAAGCCTATGTCTATATCATGACAAACAAAAGAAACACTGTTCTTTATACTGGCGTAACAAGCAATTTAATAAAAAGAGTTTACGAACACAAAAAGAAACTCGTTGAAGGTTTCACTAAAAGATACAATTTGAACAAACTCGTTTACTATGAAGTTTTTGACGACATCCTTTCTGCCATTACCAGAGAAAAGCAAATAAAAGCCGGTTCAAGAAAAAAGAAAATAGATTTAGTCGAAAGTGTAAATAAAGAGTGGCAAGACTTGTTTGAAAGTTTAATTTAATCTCCGAGATTGCCACGCTCGCCTTGCGGCTCGCTCGCAATGACGTTCCCCCCTGTGTCATTGCGAGGAGCGGAGCGACGAAGCAATCTTTCTTCCTGTCATTGCGAGGGTGCGTAAGCACCCGAAGCAATCTCCGAGATTGCTTCGCCTCCGTTTCACTTCGGCTCGCAATGACAAAAGGAAAGTGTCGTCGCTCACAATGACCAAATGAAGGCGGCTCGCTCGCAATGACAAAAAAGAGGTGTTTGCTCAGGCTCGCAATGACAAAGGAAAAGAACGGCTCTCAATGGCAGTTTAGCAGCGGCCTTCAAGATCGCTGATTTGGTAAACCGACTAAAACCTAAAGATAATACGGCACCTAAAGGTTTCCGCTGCGGGTTGATGAAATAACGTTTTCGCTACCTATTCGAAGATTTTTTATCTTACAAGGCAAGGCAGTTAGGAAAATTTAGCTTTTTAAGCTATGATAAAATATCATTATGGGTCAATGGCTGCCAGTTATCATAATGATGAACAATTATTTTCATGATGTGGCAACTGCTTTTTTGGCGGCTAGTGCTTTGATAATGCTTTTTATTTTAAGAGCTATTTCTCTCGAGAACCTTGACCGTTCAAGGATAGATTTTATTAAGAAGATATACCGTCCGACTACCAAAGTAGCTGTTTTTTCCCTTGCTTGGGTGCTGGTTGGCGGTGTTCCGAGGACCATTTTTTTTAAGCGTTACGAATGGTGGGATGCGGCTGGCAAAGGCATAATTTCTGCACTTCTCGTTAAACACTTACTGATGTTTATTTTGGTTATGGCTGGTTTGGTTCTTTGGACTCAAGTTAAAAGAAAAATCAGTAGCTTGCCAGAAGACTAATTGTTTAGTTAAACTATATTAATAGTTGACTTTTTACTATAATTTTTGGTAGTTTGGGTTTTTATTAATTTATTTTTCAGGGGGTGTCTTAGATCGCCCAGGCAGTATTTGATGAGATAAGTAAGGATCTTGAAGAAATTAAAAATGAGGTTAAAAAAGAAGCTTCCAACCATCCTCTTTTAGCAGCTAAAGCTAACAGAGAAAAAGTTCCTTTATTGGCAACTATTTTTTTGTTTACTGCTCGCTTTGGTGAATACGATTTTGAAAAACTTAAGTTAGTTGGCGAGGCTTTAGAATTAATTGAACTGGCAGTGGAAGAACATTATCCACCTAAGGAAAGTTTGGAAAAAAGAGAAAGCCCTTCCTCTGATGAATTTTCTGACAACCTATCTTTAATTACTGGCGATTACTATTATTCTAGAGCGATTATGCTGGTAGCCGGTTTAAGAGATGTTGCTATCATTCGGGTTTTGGCTGAGACGGTCGCTACTATTGCTGAAGCAATGACTTTTCCGCCACCGACAGAGGGCAAGCCTAAGGAGATTGTAACTCGCTATATGGAATGGATTGATAAAATAACCGCTCTTTACGTTGCTTCTCCCCGATTAGCTGCCTACCTTTCGAACTTGAGTGAGGATTTGAAAAAGCTTTTCGAAGATTTTGGCCGTGCTCTCGGTGGGTTTTTCTATGCTAATCAATACTTACCGGCTAACTTACCTGACAAAGTTAGGGAAACAGTTATTCAAAACTATGCTTCCCTGGTGAAGGAAGAGCTCAATAGCTTCCGGGAGATAGGATTAGAAGTGGAAGAAGTACCACTGACTATTAAGAAATGAAAGCTGATTTAATTTTTCTTCATGCTCCCAGCGTTTATGATTTTCGCCAGCGCTCGATTATGTTTGGTCCGGTTAGCGATCTTGTTCCTTCTACACCCGTTTTTGAAATGTATCCAATTGGTTTTTCAGTCTTAGGTGATTATTTAGAGAGGAGCGGGTTTAAAACTCGTACAGTTAACCTCGCAATAAGAATGTTGAAAGACCTCTCTTTTGATGTCGAAAAGTTTATTGCTTCTCTGAGTTCGCCTTTACTTTTTGGGATTGATCTTCACTGGCTGCCTCACGCTCACGGAAGCCTTGAAGTAGCGGAAATTGTTAAAAAGCATCATCCGAAAGTGCCGATAATTTTTGGGGGCTTTTCTTCTTCATATTTTTATTCTGAGTTAATTCAGTATCCTCAAGTTGATATGGTAATGAGAGGGGATTCAACTGAAGAGCCAATGCGTATATTGTTAGAAGTGTTGAAAGGCCGAGGGAGTTTAAATGAGGTACCCAACCTTGTTTACAAAGATAAAGAAGGCAACATGGTGGTAAATCAGTTTACTTATGTACCCAAAGAGCTTGACCATATTAACCTTGACTATTCTTTTGTTATGCGTTCGGTGATGCGTTACCGAGATTTAATCAGTCACTTACCGTTTATAAACTGGTGGGAATACCCAATTGTTGCTGCTTTATCCTGCCGCGGATGTACTAAAAACTGTGCTACCTGCGGTGGTTCAAGTTACTTTTTCCGAAACTTTATGAACAGAAAAGAACCTGCTTTTAGAGAACCTAGGGAGTTGGCAAGAGATATCAGAAAGATAGCTAATTATATGCGAAGTCCCATATTTATTCTTGGTGATATTTTCCAGGCAGGCGAGGATTATGTTTTGGAGTTTCTCTCAGAAGCAGAGAAATTTAAAGTAAAAAACCAAGTTGCTTTTGAGTTCTTCACTCCCCCACCGCTTTGGTTTTACGAGAGGCTAGATAGGATTTTTCCTCACTGGAGTATGGAAATATCTTTGGAGAGCGCTGACAAAGAGGTAAGGAAAAAATTTGGGAAAGGAGGTTTTTCTAACTCTGATCTTATAGAGTCATTAAAAGCTGCTTTGTTACATAATTGCGAACGCTTGGACCTTTATTTTATGACGGGAATACCTTTTCAAACTAAGGAGTCGGTTCTTCGCACTGTTCCTTTTGTGGATGAACTTTATCGAAGTTTAAACGGCGATCACCGCCTTTTGGTATTTATTTCTCCAATGGCTCCTTTTCTTGATCCGGGTAGTTTGGCTTTTGAAAATCCAGAAAGCTATGGGTATCGCTTGAAAACCAATACTCTAGAAGGTCATCGGCAACTTCTAACTCAGCCAAGTTGGAAGTACATTATGAACTATGAAAGTTTTTATTTGAAACCTGATGAACTTGTTGATTCAACTTATGAAGCAGCATTAGGCTTAAATGCTTTAAAGGAAAAATATGGAGCAGTGGATGAGGCCACCGCAAGGCACGTCGAGAAAAGAATTAAGAAAGCTCGGGAAGTAATGGAAAGAATTGATGAAATTGTGGAGAAGTTTGAGGCGGAAGAAAGAAACAAGCAACTTGCTTCTTTAAAAAGAGACATGGAGAGATATAGTATGTCAACAGTCTGCGAAAAAAGGGAGCTACAATGGAAGCATCCGTTGCAAAGGTTTAAAGTCCTTAAAATTGCGGCTATGTTAATTTCTCGTCACGGGTAATTGAAATGGAAGAACAGGTAAAGTCGATTTTTTCTACCATCTCCAAGCGTTATGAGTTTGCCAACTCAGTTTTGAGTTTTGGTCGGGATAGATATTGGCGGCAGATGACAGTTGAAAAGCTGGCTCTCAAAGGGGGGGAAAAGGTTTTGGATGTTTGCACTGGCACAGGGGAAATGGCTTTTCTGTTGAGCGAAAAACTAAGAAAAGGTGGGGAAGTTGTTGGAGTGGATTTTTGCGAGGAGATGCTTCAATCAGCCCAAGAAAAGGCTCGAAAAATCGGCCGAAAAAACTTATTTTTTAAAAAAGCAAACGCTCTTAACTTACCATTTTCTTCTGGAAGCTTCGACGCAGTTACCATTGCTTTTGGTCTAAGAAATCTTACTGATCGAAAAAAGGGTTTAAAAGAGCTTAGAAGAATTCTTAAAAGTCAGGGAAAGTTAGCAGTTTTAGATTTTTCTCCTCCATCAAGTGGGGTGACTGGCAAAATCCACCAGTTTTACTTAAAAAAAATCGTACCTCTTTTAGGTGGTTTGGTTACCGGCAAAAAAGAGGCTTATTCTTATCTAGCTGCTTCAATTGAAAATTTCCCTTCTTCAGAGGAACTAAAAAAAATTATTTTAGCTAGCGGTTTCTCTTCAGTTTCCGTTTATAAATTTACTTTCGGAGCTGTCTCTTTGCATCTAGCTCTGGTTTAATGAAGGAGTTTCTTTGAACCAGATAGTATACGAAATTTCACCTCAGGTAAAGAAGGATTTGAAAGACACTATTGAACTACTTTTTTCTTTGATTTCTAAATTTCCTGGACATCTCAGAGAAGTTTTACTTCCCCTATTTGAAAGCGGCGGAAAAATGCTGCGGCCAATATTACTGTTGCTTTCGGCTAGAGCTGGCAACTTAAGTGCTAATCGAGATAACATTCTTTTAGCTGCATGTTGCATTGAGATGCTCCACGTCAGTTCTTTGATTCATGATGATGTTCTTGACGGGGCTAGTTTGCGAAGAGGAGTACCTACAGTTAATCACCTTTACGGCCATGAAAAAGCAGTTTCCGCTGGCGACTTTCTATTTGGTCGAACCTTTGAGATTGTATCTAAAATCGGACCTGAGGCGGTTTCTCTGATGGCTAATGCA
>CALKMS010000101.1 GCA_938091145.1 uncultured bacterium | reverse complement strand
AAACTTAAAAGGGTGTTTTAAATAAGCTTCTTTAATTTCTTTCAAAATTTTCTCCATTTCCATAATCTTATCTTATCCCAGAAGGTGAGTAAAATAGCAAGTGGAGAATTCAAATTTAATTGTTTCCCCTGAGTCAACGCCTAAAATTTCTTCTTTTACTATTTTCAGTTATAATAAAAAATTATGAAAAAAATTGCCAAATTTAAAAAGAAGAAAAATATGGTAATTCCCCGGGCTACTCTTAATCGTTTACCATTTTACCTGAGGGCTTTGTCTCAGGTTGATCGAGAAAGAAATGCTTATATTTCTTCTCAAAGACTAGCAGATCTAATTGGCAGCAACTCAGCTCAAGTTCGAAAGGATCTTTCTTTTTTAGGAGAACTGGGAGTTCGAGGTCTTGGTTATGAGGTTCATCACTTGGAGACAACTATACTTCATGTGCTAGGTTTGACAGTACCTCGCAAGGCGGTAGTGGTAGGAGTAGGGAGACTGGGTTCAGCTTTGATTGGTTACCCTGGATTTTTAGAGAAGGGTTTCCAGATAATTGGCGCTTTTGATTCTGATATCAGAAAGATCGGAAGGCAAGTAGCAGGTGTGAAGATAAGGTCGGTAAAAGAATTGAAGCGTTTTGTGGCTAAAAATGGACCGGTCGATATTGGCATAATTGCGGTTCCGAGCGCTTCGGCACAAGAGGCAGCCGAGCTTCTAATAGATGCAGGGGTTAAATCAATTTTAAATTTTGCCCCCATTTCTCTGGAAATTAATAGTAGCGTACCGGTTCGACATGTTGATTTAGCTGTTGAAATGCAGATACTTTCCTATTTTCTGATCGAAAAAAGCAAAAAAAAGAAGCTTAGCGGAGAAAAAAGTTGCGGTAAGGACAAGTTTTAGTTAAGCTATAAGCAAAGTAGTAGGAGAAGGGGGGATAGATTTGAGACGAGCAGTTAATCAAAGGGGAGCTGTTGTCAGCTATCTACTCTCGGCGGTTTTGATTTTCCTCGTTATAGTGGTGTTTATTCTAATCGCTTTAATTTTAAATCGTTATTATGGCCAGGTTCAACCCAAAACACCTCTCGAATTTGAGGCTGAACGCTGGCAAGCTACCATTAAAGCTCGTCCAAATGATCCTGCTGCCCATTTTGCTTTAGGGGTTGTTTATCGGCAAATGGGAAAAATGGCAGAAGCTGAAGAAGAATTAAAGAAAGCTATTGAGTTGAACCCATCAGCTCTTAATTATCGATATGAACTTGGTGTTTTGTATTTAAACCAGAAAAAAAAGGACAAGGCAGCTAAGGTTTTTCGCTATATTGTCGAAAAAAATCCTGATGACGCCCTTTCCTGGTTTCAACTGGGTTTAATTGAAAAAGAAAATAAAAATTATGAGGAAGCGGTAGTTGCTTTCAAGAATGTTTTGAGAATTTCCGAAACTTATGGGAATGTTCATCGGGAGTTAGGAGAAGTTTACGAAAAGCTCGGTGAGAAAAACAAAGCAATAGAAGAGTATCGGCAGGCTTTAAAATACCTCCCTGAAGATAAAAAATCTAAAGAGGCTTTGAAGAGATTAGGAGCTGAATAAAAGGGACCAGGTGAGTAAATGAAGCGCTGGGGGAACCAGTTCTATTTTAAAGAACGCGCTTCTATTTCTTTAAAATCACCCGAAAACAAACTGGCTATCGGTTTCACCATTCCTCAGCAAAAACCAGAAGTTGTTAGAGTTTATCTTTACGTAGAGAGCTTTTCTGGGACCCCCCTTAATTTTACTTTACAGGTTAGACCGGAAGTTGCCGGAAAGCCAGCTGAGGAAGTTATTTGTGAAGGCCGCTTTGAAGTTAAAGAAAGTGGTTTTGTGGCCGCTGATGTAAGCTGTCAACTTAAGAGAAACAGTCACTATTATTTAGTTATTTTTTCGGAAGAAGCAAACGCTGAGCGTTTTGCTAACTTTGCATATCTAAAGGATGCTAATCTCCCAGCAAATAAAGTTTTACTGACCGAACAGAAAGATCGTTGGCAGTGGGTTAGAGGTGCCGAGGCTATATTTCTCCTAGAGTTTTCTGATGGCTCTTACTTTGGCCAAACCTATCTTTCCAAGTTCAACTCGGCTCCTATTTACGGCCAGTCTTCAGTCGGTGAGGTCTTTACCTTACCTGAACCTCAAACTGTCACCCAGGTAGCTTTTCGCTTAAGAAAAAGCTCAACCTTGAGGCCTCAAGGCGATTTAATAATTGCCCTGCAAGATGTGCGAAGTGGCGAAGTTTTAGAAGAGGGGGTAATTCTTAAGGCATCGCGAGCGCCAACCCAGTATAAAGAGGTTAGATACATTTTTAAAACTCCTCACACTTTAAAAATCAACTCACGCCTAAGAGTTATCCTTAAGGCACCGCAAGCCACTGAAGAATGCTTTTATCAAGCTGAAGGTCTTGAATCTTCTTTAGAAGAAAAAGAAAAGTTCCTTTTTGGCACTTTTTTAAAGAATGAGGCTGGCTACTGCCAGACCGAGCCCGCTGAGCTTACTGGCTGGCGCGAAGATAATTATCGCGATTTGTGTTTCTGGTTTGGAGTTACTCCCTTTCCAATAGTTGCCCGACCGATTGAAGAAGCTTCTTTGCGTCGACGGAAAATACTTTTAATAATTATTATTTTGCTTCTTTTACTTCAGCTTTTTGGCTTGTTTTATTACTCGTTTTACCGAGTCACTCCTGAAAAAGCAGAGTTTTTAAAGAAAAACCGCCAGTGCTTACTTTGTCATGTGGAAATGATTCCCAAGCTTTATCAACCGGTGGTCCACAACCCTTTTTTGGAAAAACGATGTCTGGATTGCCATCTCGATCACGCCCAGCGAGTTTATCAGGAAACTGTCAAAATCTATAGAGAGGCTCGATTTAGAGTTGGTTTGAGGACTGTTTGTGGTAAGTGGTTTGGAATCAAACCTGAAAGCCCTTGCGGGAAAATGATTGGCATTGCACCTCAGAAAATTACAAAGAAGAAGGAAGTTTTGAAGAAGAGAGTGGCAAAAAGATACCAGTCAATTGGACCGGCTGGTTTGATTATGCCGCTGAAGCCACTTTGTTTTTCTTGCCATCCTGATCTAGCTGAACGGGACAAAATGCATTATCGGCATCATCCTTTTCATAAAGGTCAGTGCACAACTTGTCATGACCCACACGCTTCTGATTATTTGAGTTTGTTGGTAACTGATGAGAAGTATCTTTGCGTCTCTTGCCATCCGATGAGAGCTGAGTTTGCTTTGCCTATTATGCATCCGCCCTTTGAAGAGCGTGCTTGCTTAAGTTGCCATCAGCCGCATGCTTCCGAGTATATTGGAATTTTGGCGGATTCCCAGAAAGTTGTTTGTTTGGCTTGCCATCCGCCTGTGGCTAAGGAGTATCGCCGCCCTGTAAGACACCAGCCTTTTGATCGTTATAGCTGTAGTTTGTGCCATCGTCCTCACTCGTCGCGGGTAAGCGTCTTGCTTCAGAGTCAGCTTCCTTATCTTTGTTACAACTGCCATCCAACTGTGCGGCTTGAATTCTTGCGAATATCGCATCATCCTGTCAATGTGACGTGGACTTGCCTGAAATGTCATGCTCCTCATAGTGCAGATTATCCGAAATTGTGCATTGCTAAAGATAATGAGCTTTGCTTTAAGTGTCACGGAGATCGGATTACTTCTTACTCGAACAAGTTTTATTACTTAAGGAGTGCTCATAACCGAGCGATTCGGCTTGGAAAAGGGCTTTGCTTGAACTGTCATGTACCTCATGGTTCAGACTATCCACCGTTGGAAGTTATTCCGGAGGCTGCTCTTTGTTATCTTTGCCATAATCGAAAAGTTTTTGCACGCCGAGCTACTAAAAAGACTCACCCTGTTGAAAAACCTTATCGTGATGAGCGAATTGGTTGGGATTTAGATACTTATTATGTCAATCGGGGAGGTCGAGAGGGCAAAGTAACTTTTGTTATTAATCCTGATAAGCCCGCTAAGACTCTTTTATGCACTACCAGCTGCCATGATCCTCACGGCACTGCCTACCCCCAAATGGTTATATGGAAGCCTGATAAGTTATGTTTAAAGTGTCATCAAATTTACGAGTTGCCTTAGAATAAAAAATGTGCTTTTATGGCTTATATGTGAAAACATTAAAAAAATAAAAAAAACTTTACAAAGAGTGATTTTTTTGCTAAAAAATCTTAAACTGTGGCTAGGAGTTAGATGAGCGAGCAAAACCAAGAGCGTGGGTTAAAGACTGAAACATTAATAAGAATCATTGTTTTAATTATTTTAATTGGAATAATCGGTTTGCTTTATTTTTATTTCTATCTTTTGCCTAAAAGGGGTGGAGGATTAGTTGAGGCAGTTCCTCAGGATGTTGGAGCGATTAGGGTTTTTATGGTTATTAACGGACCGGGCATTCAACCTAACCCATATTTTCGTCGCCCAAACGATGTTGCAGTTGATAAAAGTGGGAATATTTATGTAACCGATGGCGAAAACAATCGAGTTTGTGTGTTCAACCGTTATGGTCGTCATTTGTTTACTTTTGGGACCGAGGGTCGGGCAAAAGTTCCAGTTGGGGGTAAAATTAACTGGCAGCCAGGTCGTTTTTGGCTTCCTTACGGGATTGATGTTGATGATGATGGTAATATTTATGTTGCTGATACCTTAAACGATCGGATTCAGGTATTTAGTCCTACCGGGCGTCCAATTGACTGGTTTCCGAAAAACGGAGCGGTTCACGCAACCGGTTTAACAGTTAAGGGTAACGAAGTTTATGTAGCTGATTCTGAAGGACACCTGATAAATGTTTTTGACCTAAAGGGCAATTTAAAAAGAACGATTGGTGTTCCCGGTCGTGAAGCTGGCAAGCTTGACGGACCTTTGGATGTGGTTGTTGGTAAAAGCGGAACTGTTTATGTTTCTGATGGTTTAAATATGACGGTCACTGCTTTTGACCAGAAAGGTAGGGTAAAGTGGGTCTATGGGGAAGTACCTGCTGGCATTCGAGGAGCGACGCCTATTGATTTGGCTTCTGGTTTAGCTGTTGATGATAAAGAAAATGTTTACTTGGTTGATGCTTTTGGTTTTTGCATCCAGGTACTAAATAAGAATGGCAAACCAATAGCCAAAGTTGGTCATCGAGGGGTAAAACCGGGTGAGTTTAACTTTAGTCGGGGCTTGACCATAGATGATGAAGGCAATCTCTATGTGGTTGACTGGGGCAATGACCGCTTGCAAAAAATAAAAATAATGAAGTTTACTTTTGAAGAGGGATAAAAAGCTAAAAGAAAGCTAATTTTTGATTGAGTAAGTTAAGCTGAATTAAAAAATCTATTTAAAAATTTTTAAAAAAAATAACTTGACAATTTAAAAGAGAATAGTTAGACTGAACCCAGGATTACTGTCGGAAAGGAGGTGAGATGAATGCGTAAAACAGCACTCTCCTTGTTAATTGCTTTGGTTTTCTCCCTCTTTATGGTTGGTGTAGTTTATGCGGCGATGGGACCTCATGGGGATTATCGTGATACAACTAACAAGTGTATTTGCTGTCATGATGTCCATGAGGCAATGTCCAGTTTTAAACTTTTACCTCAGCCTACTGTGATGGCTACCTGTAATTATTGCCACAATGGAACCAACGCTCGAGATGTCACGGTGATGAGCAATCCTTTGGGGCAGCACGTAATGACCACCGATCCTACTTCGGTTCCTGGCACAATAATTGGTGGAAGCTTTACTAATACTTCCTTGACTTGTTCCAGTTGCCACTCGCCTCACGATAACAACACGGTCGCTGTTTTCCTAGGTGATACTAACCATATTACCCAGACCTATACTAATCCTCCCGGACTTCCACCTTATCCGACTACCACTTTTTATGGTTACGGAGTAGAAACTAACAAGTTGCTGAAGAAAAATCCGTACAAGCAGCCGACAACTACTGACTTTCAATTTTCAGTGTATGGTGGTGGCTGGTGCTCCGATTGCCATCAGAACCGTCATTCGGAAAGCACTCTAAACAACCATCCAGTGAACACGGCTACTGCTTATAACAGTGTTTCTTACTGGACTGGTACGGCTTGGGCTACAACAAAGCTAGGTGGTTCAAATTCTGGTTACATTCAGAAGGCCACCGCCGGAGTAACTTACGATAAGTATCCAATTTGCCAACAGTGTCATGAAGATACTCGAAATGTGGAAGCTCCCTTTAATGTTACTACCGTAGTTTATTCTGCTGCTAACAATCCGGCCTGGAAGAACTTCCCTCACGAGACTGAGCTTGATCGTTTCCGTCTTGAAACTGGTGATGATTTGTGCTTGAACTGCCACGTGACAGCTGACTTACCGTAAGGGGGAGTTTGTAGCTTGGTTTAGTAAGTTTTTGAGGAGAGGCACTTTCGAATAATTTCGGAGGTGCCTCTTTTTTCAATTTTTAGTCTTTTTCGGTCTCTCTTATTTCAAAGATAAAAATACCTCTTCCTTTTCTAAAGGAAGGGCGGGAGGGATTTTTTTTACTTTTTGCCATAGCAAGCCGGCGCATCTTTTTTGGTCATTGCCAGCGGCAACAGTTTTTTGGTCATTGGGGGGAGCCAACACCTTTATTTCGTCATTGCGAGCGAGCCGAGCCCTTTTTTGTCATTGCGAGCCTGAGCGAAGCGAAGGCGTGGCAATCCCAGAGATTGCTTCGTCCTGCTTCGCCTTCGGCTCGCAGTCCTCGCAATGACACGGAAGAAAGATTGCTTCGTCGCTCCGCTCCTCGCAATGACAAAATGGAAGAAGTCATTGCGAGCGACGACCGAAGGGAGGAGCGTGGCAATCTCAGAGATTGCTTCGGGTGCTTACGCACCCTCGCAATGACGCCTTCTTCTATGGCGTGACAATCCCTGCGGTTGCTTCGTCCTGCATCGCCTTCGGCTCGCAGTCCTCGCAATGACATCGCAATAGCTATTTCTTATGAAGACCGCTGGAAG
>CALKMS010000100.1 GCA_938091145.1 uncultured bacterium | reverse complement strand
ACTTACCTTTAGCTAAAACTTTTGATGGCTCTTCTTCTAAAAGATAAAAAAGGATTGAGAGGTCATGAGGAGCTAAGTCCCACATTGCGTTAACATCCTGCCTTATCGGACCCAAGCCAGTGCGAGTAAAGTGTAAATAATATATTTTTCCCAAAATGCCTTTTTTAATTATTTTTTTCATTTCCAAAACGGCTTGGTTGTATTCAAAAACATGTCCTACCATTAAAGTCAGTTTTTTTTTCTCAGCTAACTTGGTGAGTTCCAGAGCCTCTTTTGAGCTAACAGTGAGAGGTTTTTCCACTAAGACATTTATGTTTTTTTCTAAGCTTTCTTTAACAATTTGATAATGAGTGGTAGCTGGGGTGGCAATGATAACGGCATCAATTTCAGGGTCGCTGAGAATGTCCTGATAGTTTTTGGTTAAAACAATTTTTGGGTAACTTTTTTTCACTAGTTTGAGGCGAGAGGAGTTTAAATCGCAAGCAGATTTTAACTGGACTCTGGGTATTTCACTAAAAATTCGAAGGTAATTTAGACCCCAGTAGCCGATTCCAATAAGCCCGAGGTTTACCTGTTTTTTCACAGTTAGTATTATATACTATGTAAATATAAGTCAGGAGTTTTTCTTTTGATGTTTTTATGTTTGAATTTTGAACCGGATATTGAAGATGAAAGAAACGAGAAAACTTTCAGAATTAACAGAAGAGGCTTTAAAGAAATCGTATGACGAGATTTATCGAACTCGTCCAATTGCCGACATACCTGAATACTATCGTTGGGTTTTAAAAAAACTTGAAGTTGAGCCGGGTAGAAAGTTGCTTGATGTAGCTTGTGGTTTGGGTGTGCTTTTGAGAGAGGCAAAAGCTCTCGGCCTTAAAACTTATGGGATTGATATATCTGAAGTGGCAGTTGAAATGGCGCGGCGTAACTCTCCTCAAAGTGAAATTATTGAAGGGAGTGGAGAAAACCTCCCATATCCAGATGATTTTTTCGACTATGTGACTAACTTAGGAAGCCTTGAGCACTTCTTACATCCAGAAAAAGGAATACGAGAGATGGAAAGGGTACTTAATCCCAATGGGAAGGCTGCCGTTTTGCTCCCCAATAGTTATTGGTGGAAGGGTATTATTAAAGTTTGGAGAACCGGTGACTATGTTGACCAAGAACAGGATTTAGAAAGATTTGCGACTAGAAATGAGTGGATAAGGTTACTTGAAGAAAACGGTTTGAAAGTTATCAAAACAATCAAGTTTAACGGATACAGCAAAGCGTGGTGGAAAAGGGTCTTGAAAGAATTAATTTTACCTGTCAACCTTTCTTATCATTTCCTTTTTATTTGTCGCCCAAAGAAGTGACTTTGCAATTATTTTAAGAGTACAGCGTTGATCACTTTTTATCTGTGAATCTTGAGCATAACCAATATAGGAGGTAATATTCCTGAAGTCTTTTTGATGCTTTGATAAACTGCTTTGTCGTCTATCTTTCCGTACTTGTTCAGCAAGCGATTTCTACGATTTGAAGCAAAAGACATTTCCTTGGCAGACTCTAAAGGTAAGATTTACTGTAGGCTTATTTTAATTAAGGTATCAAAATAATCACGGGAACAAGTTTAAACTTTTTTGATATACATATTTAGTCGGTATTAGTTAAAAAATGTCGATAATTGTTTTTTCAAATCATTTTTTTCTGAGAATATCAGAGATGCAAGCCTCAAAACTTAAATTGGCTATTTTTTATATAATATTGAAGATAGATTTTATTTTAGAAAGTTTTTTGACAATTTATTTTTTTAAAAAGCTCATCTTATTTTTTCTTTTAGGCAGGGGTTTGAGTTTTCTGCTTTAGCTTTTCCAAGTGAGTTAGTTTTGATGTAGATGCTGATGGCCTGCATTATAAACTGTCGAAATCGGCGGGTTTTCTTTCGTAAATTAATTTGCCATTTAAGTTTTCTGCTTCAGCTACAAGTGGATCAGCCTGGTTAAGAAATACAAGTTCAAACCATTCCGATTGTAAAATTTGAGCTAATTTAAAAAAAACTTATTTCCTTTTTTCTAGAGAGGGACTTTAAAAAATAAGCAGCTAAGTCAAAATTGCTTTTTTGTTGCCTTATTATTTGCTTGAAAACAAATAAGGTGAGAAAAAAAGCACCATATTTTTGGCGGAGCTTTGGTAGCTGCTTTTTCTGGCGAGAAGAAATTTTTAGGTTCCCACTTTAAATACCGTATTATAAGGGAGCCCTCTTTCTTTAATGGAGTTTGGATTTTTATAAGCCAAATTTGGATAGAAACTTGAAGCTTTAGTTCTTGAAGCCTGTTATTT
This sequence comes from uncultured bacterium, assembly GCA_938091145.1. Taxonomy (GTDB): domain Bacteria; phylum Actinomycetota; class Aquicultoria; order SKW223; family CALKMS01; genus CALKMS01. The sequence continues at coordinate 7,171 of CALKMS010000100.1, read as the reverse complement.
TCTCAATGGCTTTTTTAGATTATTGTCTTCTTGAAGAGGCAGAGCAATAGACAAAAAGTTGTTTAATCGGTAAAATACCAATTCGTCCTTTTCTCTTTGCGGAGCCGTGGTGTAGCCTGGTTAACACGCCGGCCTGTCAAGCCGGTAAGCGCGGGTTCAAATCCCGTCGGCTCCGCCAATTCTCCAATTTGTCTTTCAAATTTGCTTTTTGGCTCAAAATTTCTTTTTAACTTGTTTATTCCAATATTCTTAAGAATTTGGGAATTTTTGGTATTGGTTAGTGGCTTTATCTTTTTGGTTTTTTTGCCAGCCTTGAGTTAGCTTTTGTTTGGAGCTTTGGCTAATATTATGGTGTGTATTGTTGTTCGATTTTAGTTACGACGTTGCTAGAGTTAAGATAGATCCAGCAAAGCGGGTTTCGAGAAGGGCTTACAATGCTTACAAACTGAGACCAGCTGGCGGGGTAAGTTTCGGCTCATCCTTCAGGGCGAAGGAGCTTGATAGTAGCGGAAGAAGCAACTCGAAAAGTTCTTAGTTTTTTTGAAACATTGCGAGTATAAAAGTCATTAGGGACAGAGGTTTCATCAGGAGTGATAAGTCCGTCTTCGCGGGCTGCAATTACTGCTTCTTTACCGGTCAACCATTGAATGGGGTCAATGCTAATATACCTCTTACTGCCCGAAGTCTAGGCTTTTTTGATTATACCAATGTGTTTGGTAAATGACGTTGAGGAAGTTTTCTTGGCGGTGTCCTCTTCGGTTTTTTCAGCTTCTGGAGTTTCAGTAGTTAGGCGTGCAATTTCGATATTTAATGCTTTCAGGTTTCGGTTAGCTTGCTCGAGCCTTTTTCCAAGTTGAGAAACTTTTTGACCTAAAGTTTCAGCTTGTTCTTTGAAAACCTGTTCTCTGGCTGGCAGGGCAAGAAAAAAGAAGTAAGAACTGGCGAGAAATATTCCAAGAAAGAAAAATAAAATCGATAAAACTACTTCTTTCCCTTTCATCCTTCCTCCCACAGTTAATTTTTAATCATCATACCTCTTTGTTCTTTCATCGTAAAGCGAAGAAAGAACGAGAAACGTCATTGGTTTTATTTAATTAACTGTTCTATTTTTAAGGATGTTTAGGGAGTTCGAACTATGGGGGAAGCTTCGGGCAAGAAAGGATTGGTTCTGACAACCAAAGAGAAGAGGAATGGATAAGAAATAGAAAGATGTTTTGTGTAGCCTATCCACTCAGAGAGGAGCAAGGCATAAGCTCTTTGAATATCGCCTGAAAGGTGTTCATAGTCAGAAGGTGGTAGATTGCTTAAGCTAGGTCTGGCTGCCAGTTCTTCGGTTAGATGGAAAACTGCCCAGAGCAGGTTAGTGAAAGATTCATGTTCTAAAAGAATGGGGTTTTCTAGCAGCCGCAGTAAAAATTCACGCTTTTTGACTAGAAAGTCTCTTAGCTCATTTAAATTACCTCTTTGAGCCACAATTTTAAATTCAATCATCTGTAGATTATTTTTTGCTTTCTTAAAATCTTTAGCTTTCCAGGAAGTTGAGATAAGAAATTTTTCTCGAATTTTTTCAAAGTTTTCATCAAAATCGATTAGCTTTTTTAAAAGCTCATTGCCAGCTTCGCTAAAAAATGCTCCGATAACCATATTCATTTTGTTTAAAAGCGTTTGCTTTTCTCTATAGGCGAGTAGCTCGTGAAGAATTAATGTCACCAGTAAAACTTCGATAGGCAAAAAAGCTATGTCTCCCAAAAGGTAGATAAAAATATGATGCGGGTCTTTAAAAATTAAGTAATGGATAAAATAAAGAAATACCGAGGTGAATATCAGCGCCAAGCCAAGAGATATTTGCCATTTCTTTTCTTTCATCAGGAAAATTATCACTAAACGAAAAGAGTTTGTAAATTTCAAGTTTTGAAGTTAACCTTGTGGCTTTACCTCTTTAGTTATCACCAATCAATCCTGTCTTTTTGCGCGGGCTGATTTCACTTTAGCAAGTCTTTAAAATGAGCGCGGTAGCGACCGCCATTTTCTCTGGTTAGTTTTTCATAGGCTGGTATTTCGTAAACCCGTAAAGTGCCATCCAGAAAGTCTGAGAAAATTAAAAATCTGCCATCGGAAGAAACATCAAGAGCTGTGCACTGGTTGCCCCCGACAATTGCATCCAGAGGCTTACCAGTCAAGGTATCAAAAGCAAGGACAGAACCCCATTCCGGGCCGGGAAGATAGTAAGATTTTGGATTATTGGCGCCTCGGCAAGAAACGAAAAGGACTTTACCGTCAGGAGTTAAATCAATGGTGTTTGGTTTGTGGTCTGTTCGGACAAAAAGCGCCACTTTATCAGTTTTTAAATCTACTTTCCATACACAATCTTTGCCAAGGTCAGATGCGTACAAAACTTTTCTCCTTTCGTCAGCTACTAAGTGGCGAACAGCACTTCCTTTAGAAAATATCAACTTTCTTTTGCCTGACTTAAGATTGATTTTTTCTATTTCTCCTTTACCAAAGCCGGCTACGTAGAGATATTTCCCATCAGGTGTGAGATAAAGACCTCGAGGTGTTTTCACTGTTGGCAAACGCCTCTTAAGCTTTCCGGATGTTAGGTCAATTTCTGAGATATCATTTCCACACCAGTTGGAAACGTAAAGAGTTTTATCATCGGCAGAAAGAGCCACTACTTTACTCCAGGAACTCCTGGTTTTAAAAGTTCGAGTTACTTTTTTGGTTAAAGTGTCGATTTCGTAAACCGAGGCTGTTTCCATCTGGCTCGCATAAGCTTTTTTACCGTCTGAGGAAAAGGTTATCTCTACCGCTCCGTACTTACCAAGATAGATGTCGGCTCTTTTCTCTCCCTTGAAAGGATTAAACACTCTGATAGCTGGTTGGTTTCCCAGTAAGGTAACCCAGGCTTCCTGGCAGTCGGGGGTAAAAGAAACTCCTTTAGGCGAGCCACCACATTTGAAAATGTTGAGACGGTGAAGGACTTGACCCGCTGGGTCAAGCCAGACTTTTAAGTTGATTGGCTTTTCAACCAGAAAAGTTTTAACAAGGGAGTTGTAGCCAGCCTTAGAAAAAATAACCTTGGTGTAGCCAGCCGGAAGTTTACCTTTCCAGGGGGTTTTCTTTTTAAGGTTTTTCCCGATGGAAGGAAATACCTGGAAGCTTGAGTTAACCGGTAAAGTTTGAAAGCTGCAAGGAATTAAATCAGGTTCGAGCTCAATCCTTTTTTGAAATTTTTCACCTCTTTTAAGCTCTATGCCAAAGCTGAGTTTTTTATATCCCCGACGGGAGATTTCTACTTGATAAGTGCCGCTTTTAACTTCGGGTAGGTAAAGTGTTCCCGTAGAAGGTTTAAAGTTGCCCAGTTTAATCTGGCTGTCAGGAGGGTAAACAAATATTTCAACCGAGGCTGGTCGAGTTAGTAAGTAAACAACTAAAGATAAGATTATGATAAGTGCCAGGGTAAATACTATTAAAAAGAAGTTTTTTTTGCTTCCTGTCATATTTAAACTTTCGTTGAGGGTAATTTTAATAAACGAGCGTTGAGAGCAACAATGACAGTGGAAAGAGACATAAAAAGGGCTCCAAGAGCGGGGCTAAGGACAACTCCTTGTTTAAAGAAAATCCCAGCCGCCGGTGGAATAGCAATGACATTGTAGCCAGTTGCCCAGAGTAGATTTTGAACCATTTTCTTGTAATTAACTTTAGCCAGAGCAGTGATTGCTACTACATCTAAGGGGTTGCTGCGAACTAAAATAATGTCAGCAGTTTCAATAGCCACATCAGTACCTGCGCCAATGGCGATTCCCACATCAGCCTGGGCTAAAGCAGGAGCGTCGTTTAGGCCATCACCAGTCATAGCAACAAAAAAACCTTTGGCCTGGATTTTTTAATCATTTCTGCTTTTTCTTCAGGTAGCACTTCGGCAAAGTAATCGTCCAAACCAATTTCTTGAGCTACCTTTGCCGCTACTTCTTTTCTATCTCCTGTAAGCATAAAGCATTTTATCCCCATCTCTTTGAGCCTTAAAATTGCTTCTTTAGATTCTGGCCGTACCATATCGGATAAAGCGATGGCGCCTCTCAGCCTACCATCAATTATGACGAAAACCAGTGTCTCTCCCTGGTTAGCGAGCTTTTTTAAATCTAAATCGTTTGGCAATAGTTTGGTTTCTTTTAAATGTCCTATACTCACTACTTTGACTTCTTTCCCTTCAACTCTTCCCTGAGCGCCTTTTCCAGGTAAAGCCAGGAAATCCGTGACCGCTAAAGTTTCCTTAGCTGAAGAGACAATCCCTTTTGCCAGGGGGTGTTCAGAGTTTGTCTCGATTGAAGCGGCGTACTTTAGTATTTCATTTTCTGATAATTCTTTGTCAAATGAGATTATTTTGGTTACGCCAAATTTGCCCTGAGTGAGAGTACCTGTTTTGTCAAAGACAATGGCCTGGATGTTTCTCGCTTTTTCAAAAGCAAGGCGGTTCCTGATTAGAAAGCCTTTTTTGGCAGCTATTGAAGTAGAAACCGCTACCACCAGGGGAATAGCTAAACCCAGGGCATGAGGGCAAGCAATGACCATTACGGTTACGGCTCTTTCCAGGGAGAATGAAAACTCTTTGCCTATGATAAAAAACCAGGCCGAAAGGGTAACAATTCCAAAACCAAGAGCTATTAAAGTTAACCAGAAGGCAGCCTGGTTAGCCAAATCCTGGGTTTTAGATTTACTTTCTTGTGCTTCTTTAACCAACTTGATGACCTGAGAAAGGTAAGAGTCCTGACCAGTTTTTTCCACTTCGACTACGATTGAGCCCTCGCCGTTTATTGCGCCTCCAATGACATTGTCCCCCGTTATTTTCAGAATTGGAGTTGACTCGCCAGTAAGCAAAGATTCGTCAACTGAGGACACTCCTTCAACTACTCGGCCGTCAGCTGGAATTTTTTCTCCAGGTTTGACCAATACCCTGTCACCAGCTTTCAAAGTTTCCAAAGGCACATCGATTAACTCGTTATTTTCCTGTAATTTATGGGCTTCGGCTGGCATAAGCTTAACGAGCTCCTCTAAAGCTCTAGAGGCACTCATTATCGATTTCATTTCAATCCAGTGACCCAGGAGCATAATGTCTATTAAAGTAGCCAGTTCCCAGAAAAACACCATTCCACTTAAGCCGAAGACCACCGCAAAGCTGTAAAGATAAGCAGTAATAATAGCAACTGAAATTAAGGTCATCATTCCGGGCTGGAGAGCTTTGATTTCTCGAACCATCCCTTTAAAAAATGGCAAACCGCCGTATAAAAAGATGAAAGAAGAGAGCAAGAAAAGCAGGTAAAGATCGCCGGGGAATCTTAACTCTTTTTCAAGCTGCAAAAACTCTTGAATTTGAGGAGAGAGAAGCAAGACGAGAAGGGTGATTAGGAAACAAATTATAAAGCGTTTTTTAAACTCGGAAGTCATGTCGTGATGCTGATGCTGGGGGACGTTAGAAGCAGTAGTTTTTTGGTGATGGTTTTGGTGTTTCAAGTGGTTTGATTTTGCAACTTCTCCTGTTGATTTCCCCTTCATTTTTTATATTTTACTATTTGGAAAAGTTTTTGGCTTGAAATGGATTAGCGCGTCTCGTAGCTAAAGCAAAAATAGTTTTTACGGTATCCATTGGGTCTATTGGAGTTCAGGAGTTTTTTCTCGCAATCCATCTCAAGTTTTTATCTTAAGGGTCAAGGGAAAAGATTTTTAAGATTTTTTTGTTTGTTTTAAGGGAAAAGCAAACTATAAAAAGCAGCAGCAAATTTTAAACTGCCGAAATTCTTGATTTAATGAAAACCAAGGTGCTTTTCCAGGCTGCCTGCTTCATCGGGAACAACTTCTTTAACTATTTTTACAATTTCCTCTCTAATTTTTTGATGAGCCTTTAGACATTTGGCGGGCACTTCACCTTTTTTTAAGATGGCGCTGGTGTTTTCAGTAATTTGCAAGAGTTCAGCGGCGTTTACTGCCGAAAGAAAAATTAACTTTTTTAAAAGGCTAACCACTTCTTTTTCTTCCACCTCAACCTCCTTAATTTTTTTGACTATTTTTTAAAGTTATTTTTAATTCTTTTAGCACTTTTTGGAGAGAAGGGACTGTAAACCATTCTCTCTCGGTAATTTCATTACAAAAAGCTTGATAGAGCTGGGAAATTAAGCGGTCAAGCTCGGCGGGGAGGGGCGGAGGAGGCGAAACCCATCTTTTCCAGTTTAAGCGGTCTTTCTTTTTTGCTTCCTCTACTTCTTTAAACCAATCAGTCTGGCGGTAAAAAATGCGAGCTGCTTCTTTGCTTACTGGTATTCCCTCAAAAGTAAAACGACATTCGTCAGGTGTGCCTAAAACATCTACCACCATCAGTTTGCGATTTTCATCGAAGGCAAGCTCAATTTTTCCATCTTCGTGAGCAAGATTTAAACGACTAACTTCGGCGGTTATTAACTCATTGATTTTAATTACCAGATTTTTAATTTGATTCACTTCTTCCTCTTTTAAAGAAGCCAGGTCTTGGGCTTCTTTCCAGGTGATGTATCGGTCTGTGCTCTCAAGCTTGGTTGAGACATCAAGAAAAGGCTGGCTTAACTTTTGCCCGGGCAAGGGCATTTCTTCTAAGCCAAGCTCTTCAAGTTTTAGACTTCCTTCTTTCAGTCTTTTTAAAACACTTGAACCTTCAGGTAAAGAATTACGATAGATAATTTCCAGGGGGATTAAAAAGTTCCCCTTTTGATTTTGATAAACAGAGTATTTATATTGATTATCGATAACTTCAGGTTCAAGAACTCTAACCAGTCTGATTTCCATTGTTTCAACTGGTTTTTTAAGCTGGTCGAGTTTTTTAATCACGCCATCTTCTAAAACTCCGAGATAGTGGGTTTTAATCCCCAGTTCTTCAAGTTTTTCAAAGAAAAAGGCTCCAATTAAGCAAAGAGATTTTCCCTTGTTATTCAGGTGGTTGGGCATTTCCCCCCAGTCAAAGACAGAGTAACGGTCAGAAAAAACAAACCTACCTTTTCCTAAAGTTTCTTCTTTTGGAGACTCTAAAACAATTAAGTCTTTAACGCTTCCCAAGTTACCTCCTGATTAAAATCTTAGTTTTTAAGTAAGTGCGAGTATCCATATAATAGCATAGGCGATTTCTTTATACTTTTTCATAAAGGGC
>CALKMS010000099.1 GCA_938091145.1 uncultured bacterium | reverse complement strand
CTGAGGAGATAGTGAAAAATAAAAAGTCTTATACCGCAAGGTATTTAGCTGAAGTTTTAAATAAAAGCCAAAATAGGAAGCGAAAAGAATCCAGAGTTTGAGCAGGGTATAAAATCAGTTTCAAATGTGGAAAATCATTTTTATTACTTTACGAAAGACGGTTAAAGGACCACTTTTTCGGTATTCCGCTATTCGTTGAGTAAATGTTTGTTTTCCAAAGCGGTCAAAAAAGGTTATTTCTTTAAATTCCAGGCGCGGAGGAGTGGTTGGTTTTTCCGCCATCTTTCCTACGGTGATTAATCCAACCACTTTAAAGTTAGCTGGTATTTTTAAGACCTCTTTAATTTTTCTTTCGTCAAAAGCTCCAACAAAACAACTTCCTAACCCTAAGTCTATTGCGCGTAACATAATGTTTTGGGCAGCCATTGCTACATCAATTAGGGCAAAAGAGCTTTTTTTAGTATCAGCCAGGCAAACAATAAGCACTGGGGCTTCGCTCACATGATGAGATTTAATAAAGTAAAAACGGGCGTATTTTCCTATTTCTTTTTTTACTCCTTTGTCTTGAACAATAATAAATTTCCAGGGCTGAAGGTTAGCGCCAGTAGGAGCCCAACGAGCAGCTTCAACAAGCTCTTCAATTTGCTTTTCCGTAAGTGGCTCGTCCAGATAAGCCCTAACACTTCTTCTTTGAAGAAGTGCTTCCTTTAACTCCATAGGTTAATAGTTAAAAAACCTCCATCCAAAATTAAGTCGGTAAATGACATCTCTTTTTTAAATCCCATTATTACCTTTTCCGTAAGCAAGAGCAAGAATAAAAAAAGACTCCACCTTTTTAAAGTGAGGCTGAGGTGAGATATTATAAATTAAGAATAAGTGTTATGGATTGGTTTGATAGCCGGTGACGCTTTCTTCGACATCAACTAAACCAGAGCCAAAGTAAGGGTCAGGTCCGGGATTTCCGAGGTCGTCAGCCGTGTCTTCGAGCAAGGCTTTTACTTCATCGGGGTCCCAGGCTCCATTTAAGTTCCAATCATATGAGCTTTTCACTGGTGTTGCCAGGACGTTCGCAGCGGCGCCAGAAACATGAGGGGCAGCCATTGAAGTGCCTGAAAGAGTACCGTAACTTCCACTTTTGTAGGTTGAGAAAATAAAAACGCCTGGGGCTGAAAGGTCAATTTCTGAACCAACCGAGGAAAAAGAAGCCAGATTGTCAAAGGCATCAGTTGCTGAAACAGCTATTACTTCGGGATAAGCAGCAGGATAAGAAACAGCTCCACCATAGGCATTGCCAGCAGCGGCAACCATTACTAACCCGGCTTGATGAGCCCGGATGATAGCTTCTCTAAAAGCATCGTTTCCACTACTGGAACCAAGGCTCATATTGACTACCTGAATGTTGTTAGAAATTGCCCAGTCGAGACCTTCAATCACATCGGAGAGATATCCTTTACCCTGGCGGTTTAAGACTTTAATGGCATAAAGGTCAGCTTCGGGAGCCACACCAATTACTCCAATTTCATTGTCGGTAGCGGCAATGATTCCCGCTACATGAGTTCCGTGACCATTGTCGTCGTTAGCGCTTTTGAGAGGATTAATGGCGTTATAACCGCCTTTAATTCTTTCTTTTAAGTCAGGGTGAGTGAGATCAATGCCAGTATCCAAAACCCCAACTTTAACTGCTGTTCCTTTGCTAACATTCCAAGCAAGGTCAGCATCTATACGGTCAACTCCCCAGGTGAGAGTTTCAGGTGGTTGAACTGGTATTTTTTTAGTTGTTACTTTAACAGGAGTTTGGGCCTCAACTATCAGGTCATCGACTAACTTTCGCACTCCTACTTGTTTGGCTAAAGCTGCTTCAGCCTGGGGTGGCAAGAGGACTGCCATCCCGTTTATCAGGTCAAGGTCTTTGATTTTCACTCCGCCAAATTTTCTTATCAGTTCATCTCGAGCAGACTCATTTAAGATGTTTTCCTGAAAAATGACTATTTTTCTCTTCATATGAGCTGAGCTTTTAGATTGGTTTGATTGAGCTGCCAGGAGGATAAAAGAGCTTAAGAACAAAAATGTTAAAACAGTTACTAAAAGAAAAAGCTTGCGATTCATTACTTTTTCACCTCCTCCATCTTAGGTTATTTTATCTAGCGGCTGAGAAGCATCCCCCTAAAGGGTATTTTGCCGTGCCTTTTTATCTTCATTTCTTGAGGATACTTGGAACGCGTTTACCCAATAGATATCTGAAAGATTGGTACTTTTTGGCTCGCTGTTAATGATCAGGAAGGGTTTTCATTGCAAGGACTGCGAGCTGAAGGCGAAGCAGGACGAAGCAATACTATTCCTCGACAGGGTCATTGCGAGGAGCGGAGCGACGAAGCAATCTCAGGGATTGCCACGCTCCTCCCTTCGGTCGTCGCTCGCAATGACAAAAAAAGGATTGCCACGCCTTCGCTTCGCTCAGGCTCGCAATGACAAAAAAGAGGTGTTCGCTCAGGCTCGCAATGACAGAAAGAATGGTTGGCTCGCTCGCAATGACAAAAGAAGTGTTTTCACTCGCAATAACAAGAAAAGTCGCCGTAATGACAGAGGCATCTTTACTCGCAATGACATTTCTTTCGCGTCATTGCAAACCCCGCTTCCGGTCGGGTGAAGCAATCTCAAAAGCGGTCTGCGGCACTTGAAGGTTTCCGTTACTCGTTCTTTTTTTTGAAAGGTATCCGCTTGAATAAAGAATTATAATTTTATATATGATTTCAACTCAATTATTAAAAGAACAAGTTAAATCATTACCTGACCGGCCAGGCGTTTATATTTTTAAGGACGAGCAAGGGAAAATAATTTATGTGGGCAAGGCCGCTTCTCTTAAAAAAAGGGTTGCCTCTTATTTTCAGTCAACTCACAACAAGGAACCAAAACTCAAAATGATGATTTCTCGTATTGCTGAGGTGGAGTTTAACGTTACGGCTAACGAAACTGAAGCAATTCTTTTAGAAAACAACTTAATTAAACATTACCAACCTTTTTATAATTCATTGCTTAAAGATGACAAGAGCTATCCTTATCTTGCACTGACTCTCGATGATGAGTTTCCAAGGCTTTTAATAACTCGTAATCTGAAAATAGAAGGAGCTCATTATTTTGGACCTTACACACGGGCCAAAGCTTTGCGTCAAACAGTTGATGTTTTAAGGCGAATTTTCCCTTTGCGCACTTGTTATCATTCTAAGCCGGGAAGGAAGAGCGGTTCGCCTTGCCTTTACTACGCTATAGGCAAATGCATGGCTCCTTGTGTTGGCAAGGTGACACCCGCGGATTATCGAAAGCATGTGCAGGAGTTAATTGAGTTTTTGGAAGGAAAGGGAGAGAAAGTTTTGAAGAGACTCGAAAATTTAATGACTGAAGCAGCCGAAAAAATGGAGTATGAGCGAGCTGCTCTTTATCGTGACCGTTTGAAAGCAGCCCAGAGCTTACTCGAGAGACAGAAGGTGGTTTCACTGAAAAGGGAAAACTTTGATGTTATTGGCGTTTACACTGAAGAAGAGCGTGGTTATTTAAAAGTTTTATTTGTCCGCTATGGCCGTTTAATAGGCGGAAGGGGTTATTGGTTCAATCAAAGTTTTGAAGGGCTGGAAGAGGTGATTTTAAGGTTTTATTTAGAAAATAAGCCCCCACCTAAAATTTATTACTCTTTTTTTCTCGAAAGGGCTAAAGAATTAGAAAGAGAGCTTTCAACTCTCTCTTCTCGTTCTATAAAATTGAGAATACCACGGAAAGGAAACAAAAAAGAGTTGGTTAGACTAGCCGAAGAAAACGCTTTTTACTCTTTTAGAATGGCTTTTTTAAAAGGGAAAACTTCGGCGGAAATCATTAAAGTTACTTTGGAAGAATTGCAAGAAAAGCTGGCCTTGCCAAATCCGCCTTACCGGATTGAATGTTTTGATGTTTCTAACTTGAGAGGCTTAGAACCCGTCGGTTCAATGGTGGTTTTTGAGGATGCTCGCCCAAAAAGAAAAGATTACCGCCGATTCAAAATCAAGGAAGTTGAGGGAATCAACGATTATTTAATGATGAAGGAAGTTTTATTTCGTCGTCTTAAAAATCTCAAAGAAAAGAAGGCAAAGTTTGAAGCTCGGCCTGATTTAATGGTAGTCGATGGTGGGATGCCTCAACTTAAAGCTGCCACGGAAGCCCTTAAGGAGACGGAGTTAGAGATACCGGTCATTGCTTTAGCTAAAAGAGAAGAAGTAATTTTTACCCCATTTAGCCCGGAGCCTATTAGTTTGCCACGCTCTTCGCTTGCTTTGAAGCTTTTGCAGAGGTTGAGGGATGAAAGTCATCGCTTTGCTATTTCTTATCACCGCAAGTTAAGAGATAAACATTTTTCGCGAAGTTTTTTAGAGGAGATTCCAGGAGTCGGTAAAAAACGAGCCCAAAGACTGCTAGAGGAGTTTGGGAGTGCTGAAGGGGTTAGCCAAGCAAAACTTGAGGAGTTAAAATCGATTGTCCCAATTGAGGTAGCAGAAAAGATTTATGAGTTTTTCCGGGGTTAAGAAAAAAAATTTAATTGGATCTAGGTTGAAAGTTTTGTGGTTTCCAGCCGCCTTGGGATTGATAAAGATAGTATATTCTGAAAAATTCTTACGCCAGGTTGCGGTCATGAAAAGTTTGAGCCGAGATGATAAAAGTAAAAGGACCGTATTTTTGAAGGAAAACTTGCCTGATTGGCTTCTAAAGTTGGTTAGTGATTTGAGATCTTATTTTAGAGGGGAGAAAGTCAACTTCTCACCCCCAATTGATTTGGCTTCTTTTTCTCCATTTTGCCAACAAGTTTATTTAATGGTCCAGAAAATACCTTACGGGGAAACGAGGTCTTATAAATGGGTGGCTGGTCAAATCGGTAACCAAAAGGCGGTAAGAGCTGTTGGCCAGGCTTTGAAAAATAACCCCCTTTTAATTGTTGTTCCTTGTCACCGAGTGATTAAAAGCGATGGAAGTTTGGGTGGCTGGTCGGGTGTCGAAGGTTTGAAAGAGGAACTTTTAAACCTAGAAAAAGCAACTAAAGGAACTAATAGTCAAAAGCATAGAAAGCAGGAGCTTAAGAGCTCTCCCGCTTAAAATTCGAGTTCAGGCGGTTTTTTCAATCCTAGAAGGACCTCTAATTTGTAGAAATTAATTCTTAATTTAACCAGAAGCTCAAAGATTTTCTGAATAATTCGGGCCCTGAAATCCGGAATTTTATATCGATAACCAAGATAATTTCCTTTTAAAACTCCCTTTTTAATTAATTCTTTTTGAGCTTCGGTTCCAGTAAAGACGATGAGTTTGGCGGCTGGGCTAACAGTTACAGCTAACTGGCGATAAGGAATGCCAGTTTTCTCCAGAAATTCAGCGTTTTCAATAACTTCAGAAATAGTAGTGTAAGGATCAAACATAATAAAGCCGATACCGGTGGGAATTTCTAATTTTTTCAAAAGGCTAATAGCCTTTAGATTGTCGTCTATGGTGGTGCCTTTATTAAATCGATTTAAAACATTTTGAATGCCCGATTCCACACCGAGAAAAACATAGGCCAGACCGGCAGCTTTTAGGGCTTTAAGCACCTCTCCGTCAACATTATCGGCTCTAGCTTCAATTCTGAATCGAATCTTTAAACCCCTTTTGATAATTCCTTCAGCTAAACTGATGACCCTTTCTTTGCCTTTCTGGCCTGGCCCTATGAACTCTGCATCAACAAACATTACCTTGTGTTCGTTGGTTTCTTTGACTAAACGCTCAATTTCATCCAAAACCCTTTCTACACTTCGGTAGCGATAGTTTTTTCCCGGGAACATTTTGTAGAAAGAGTAAATGGAACAGAAGCTACAGCTTCCAAAGCATCCTCGACTGGAAGAAATGGAGATGCAACCGCCGTGCTTGATTGCTAATGGTAAAGTATCCCGGGAGGGATCAGGTAAGGAGTCGAGATTCTCAATTAACTTTCGATTTTGATTTACAAATATTTCTCCGTTGTGGCGGTATGCGATGCCGTAAATGTCTCTCAAATCACCTTTTTCTCTTAGCAGTTTGTATAGTTCAAGAAGCGTTTCTTCCCCTTCTCCTCGGACAATAATGTCAATTTGGGGAAAGTTTTGAAGAATTTCCTGGCTGGCAAAACTTGGAAAAATACCGCCAATTACGATTTTACCCTGATATCCTGATTTTTTGAGGAAAGAAGCAAGTTTGGCAGCGTATTTAAACGAGGCTTGATAAGTAACACTTATGCCAATCAAAAAAGGTTTGTTCTCAAG
>CALKMS010000098.1 GCA_938091145.1 uncultured bacterium | reverse complement strand
ATCAACCGTTACCCGTCCTTTAGGTGGGACAACAAATGCTATCCAAAGTTTTCGGCCAGTTAATGAATGGGGTTGAGGATGAAAAAAAGTCCCTTCTTTACCCTCCACAACTCTTTTCAAGACATCTTTTTTTAAACCGTTAGCAATCACCATTGCAATCCCAGCTGAAGAAGCCATCAAAGCAGCTTCCAGTTTGGTAACCATTCCCCCAGAAGAAAAAGCACTTCCAGCTCCACCAGCCTGCTGGTATAGAGAAGGAGTAACTTCTTTCACCTCTTGAACCAACCTTCCCTTGCTATCAAAAAAACCATCGGTGTCAGTCAGGATAACCAACAAGTCAGCACCAATTGAACAAGCAACCATGGCGCTCAAGGCGTCGTTATCCCCGTAACGAATTTCTTCCACAGCAGTGGCGTCATTTTCATTAACAATCGGCAAAACCCCAAGCTCAAAGAGACGATTGAAAGTGTTGCGAGCATTTAAATAACTCGAACGATAAACCAGATCATGCTGAGTCAAAAGAATTTGGCCTACAGGAATTCCCAATCGAAAAAAGTAAGTATCGTAATGTTTCATTAAAATTGATTGCCCGACTGAAGCTGCTGCCTGTAAGGAAGCCATCGCTTTCGGACGCGACTTTAAACCCAGTCTCTCTACCCCAGCCGCAATCGCTCCGGATGTGACCAAAACACATTTTTTACCTTGACCCATTAACCAGCCAATTTGATTAGCAATGCTTTCCAAGCGATCCAAATTTAAACGGCCATTTTTGCCAGCGAGAACGCTTGTACCAACCTTAACTACGATCCTTTTTGCCCCCGAAAGAATCTTTTCTTTCGTTTCCGGTTTTAAACTTTCCATTTTCCACCCTATATGGGTTAGGGCTTAAAAATAAACTCTCGACCGCCAATGATTATAATGTCTCCTTCCTTAGCTCCCTTCTTCAAAAGCTCTCTCTTCCAGCCCATTCTCTCAAAACGCCGGAAAAAGTAGTTAACTGCCTCAGGGTTATCCCAGTCAACTTGTTCAACCATTTTTCTTATCTTATCTCCTAAAATTTCGAACCTATTAGCTTCCCGCTTTCTAATTTTAAAAGATTCAAGCCTTATTTTCACTTTTCCGGGCAGGACAGGTTCTTCTTTAACCCTACTAACCAACTCAAAAAGATAGTTCACGAGATCATCTAAACCCTCGCCAGTCAAACCCGATATCAAGAAAGTTTGAACTTTTTCACCCGCCAAAAGTATTTTAAAATCTTCAGCTCGTTCCCGAGCTTCCGTAAGATCTATTTTATTGCCAACCACAACTTTCTCCTTCTTTAAAAGATCGGGATTATAAAGCCTTAATTCGTTGATCAAAGCCCGATAATCGTCAAAGGGAGAAACCGTTGGAAAAGCAAGATCAACTAAAATAAGCAATACCTTGCATCTTTCAATATGACGCAAAAAACGGTCCCCTAAGCCCTTCCCAGTGTGTGCTCCCTCAATCAAACCCGGCAAGTCCGCAACAACCAAAGAATCATCACCCCTTTGAAGAATGCCCAAATGAGGATAAAGAGTGGTAAACGGATAATTCGCAATTTTCGATCGGGCTCGAGTCAGCCGATTGAGGAGAGTAGACTTACCGGAATTTGGAAACCCCACCAAGCCAACATCAGCTAAGACCTTCTGCTCAAGAACAATCCATCTTTCTTCTCCCGGTTCGCCTTTTTCAGCAAAGCGCGGCGCTTGGTTAACTGAGTTTGCAAAATGAGCATTGCCTCTACCACCTTTTCCGCCCCGAGCGACAACTACTTCTTGCCCAGGTTCTAACAAATCAGCTAAAACATTGCCATTCTCATCCATTACGATAGTGCCCAGCGGTACTAACAAAACCAAATCTTCACCGTCCTTACCTTTCTGCCTCTTTCCGCTACCTGATCCCCCTTTTTCAGCTTTAAAATGTTGCTTAAGTCGATAATCGGCCAAGGTCTTACGGCTTCGATCAGCTTTAACAATTACGCTGCCACCTCGCCCACCATCACCACCGTCTGGGCCTCCCCTTGGAACAAACTTTTCCCGCCGAAAACTAACACAACCATTGCCGCCTCGCCCCGCTTGGACAAAAATCTTTACCCGATCAACAAACAACACCGATCACCTTTCAGATAATCACCTTTTTAGACAAAAAAAGCGCCTTTTTTGGCGCTTTTAATCTATGCTCATTTTCAAAATCAAACCTTTTAACAACAAGCCCGATTGCTTTAGCCTTAAGTTTAAACCTTCCTTATAGCAAAGAAAAGCTCACACTAAACAATAAACTAACAAGGGACAACACTAACGCGGCGTCCAGAAAAAACAACTTGGCCATCAACTAAAGCAAACAATGTATGGTCGCTACCCATACCCACATTCTTGCCAGGGAGAAAACGAGTTCCCCGTTGGCGAACAATTATACTCCCAGCCGTAACAACTTCTCCGCCATAAGCCTTCACGCCCAGTCTTTTTGAGTGGCTATCACGACCATTTTTACTACTCCCGCCGCCTTTTTTGTGCGCCAAATCATCTCACCTCACTTTTAACTATTTAGAAGAACTCGAGGAACTTTTCCTAGTAGTTTTGGTCGTACCTGCTCTAGTTTTTTTTCCGCTTTTAGCTTTCTTAGCTCTCTCTTTTTCCTCGAGTTCGACACGCGGCTTGTCAGCTGAGGCTGAATAAGTGACTGCTTTCTTCGCTACTGCTTTTTTTGGTTTTTCTTTAACCTCCTTTGCCTTTTTGCCTTCCTTCAAATCTGCTCTTTTAACCTCGGGTTTTTCTTCCATTCTTTCGCCTGGCAAGCTAATTTTAACTATCTTAACTTTGGTTAATTCCTGACGATGTCCAAAACGTTTTCGCTGTCGCTTTTTCGGCCGATATTTAAAACCTTCAATTTTTTCTCCCCGTAGGTGTTCAACAACCACACCTTCGACTTTCGCTCCCTTTAAATCATCAGGGCGCGCCAATATTTTATCTTCCTTTTTAATTAGCAAAACCTCACCAAAAAGGACTTTTTCGCCTGGCTTCTTATCCAAGCTTTCAACTACAATTTCCTGATCTTCGACTACCCGGTACTGTTTGCCACCCGTCTTAATTACCGCGTACATTTCACCTCCAAAACAAAGTAGTAGTTTATCAAACTCAACTTTAACCGTCAAAATCTTACCGGTGATCCCTAAATCAGTTTCTTTAACTGTCCATTACCCCAGAAAAAAAGGGCTTTTCTCAAAAACCTCAAGCTTGAAAAAGGTATTTCTTCCTGCTCTAAAAAAGGCAATATCAAAATGTCTGGGCGAACAGTCTTGTCTCCTCGGGTAGCCAGAATCAATCTTAATAAAATTTTTCCTTCGCTCAAAAAGACAGAAAATTCGGGAAAATCTGTTTCTCGGTTAATCTTTATTAATCGCCCCCGGTGACTTATTTCTGAAACGGTCTCAAGGTAACTTTTAATTTTCTCCAAAAACACACTACTTCTGACACGCGGCAACGGAAGGAAAACCTCATATTCCGAAAAAGACACCCTTTTCACTAAAGAAACCTCCTCAAGCGAAACATAACGAGTACTTAAAGGCTTGAATCCCTCCGGAAAGAAGTTTTCTAGTCTCCTCATGGCAACTACCTCGGGCAAATAATTGACCAAAATTACATCAACAAACTCTGTCTCACTTTCAAATCCAACTGGCGTTGGAGGTCCAAAGGAAAGCTTGGGTCGCAAACTAAACCCTTCGGTAAAGGCCAGAGGAAACTCAGCTCGCCGCAAAGTTCTTTCTAAAACTTTTACCATCTCTAACTGAGAAACAAACTTTGCCCATTCCTTTTTTTCATACTTAATTCGCAATCTAAACATTATTCCTTATCACTCTCAGCTTGCCATCACACACACCACAACGAGTACAAATCTTTAAACAATCAGGTGTAGGCTGAGCATCAAAATACCGCTGCCATTCCCTAACCAAAAAATCCTTCCTTACGCCAATATCGATAAAATCCCAAGGCAGTAAGTCAGAAACTTCAATCCTTTGCTGATAGTTTTCAAATTGCAAACCCGCTTTTTGAAGTCCTTCCTTCCATAAAGAGAAAGAAAAGTGTTCTTGCCAGCCTTGCAGAACACCACCCAAACGATGAACTTCGCTCAAAAGAGAACCGACTTCCCGCCCACCACGCGCCAGAATTAACTCAACAACGCTCATTGAAGGATCGTGAGCTCTTACTCGCACCCGACCTCTTCTCAAGCTTCTTTTTACTATTGCTATTCTCTCTTCAGCTTCTTGGGCTGTAATCGACTCTGCCCACTGAAGGGGGGTAAAAGGTTTGGGAACAAAGACTGAAAGAGTAAGATTTAATTGAAGTCGATTTCGCAAAGCCTGAGGTAAAGTTTTTAATCCCAAGTTTAAAACTTCAGAACAAAGCCGACTGATTGATTTCAAATCCTCCTCACTTTCGCCTGGTAACCCAACCATAAAATAAAGCTTTATCTTCTGCCAACCAGCCTTAAAAGCTTTTTCCATTGCTTCAAAAAAATCTTTTTCTGCCAGCCCTTTATTAATTCTCCGCCGCAAAGATTCACTCCCAGCTTCCAAAGCAAAAGTCAATCCCGTCTTTTTAGTCCGAGCAATCAGCTCTGCTAATTCTAAAGAAAAACTATCAAGGCGAAGCGATGGCAAACTTAAAGAAATTCGGCGAGGAGCCGTCCAAGAAACGAGTTCCCGTGTCAATGAGGCCAAAGATGAATAATCAGATGTGCTGAGTGAAACCAGCGAAATCTCTTCGTAACCAGTCTGATTTAATATTTTTTTGGCTTGAGATAGAAACGACTTTGCCTCACGTTCTCTTAAAGGACGATAAATCTGCCCAGCTTGACAGAAGCGACAGCCTCGAGCGCAACCCCGCATCAACTCCAAAGAACAGCGGTCCTGAGCAACCTGAGCCAAAGGAACAAGCGGGTGAGCTAATGGGTAAGAATTTAAATCAGCAATAACCCTCCGTTTAACAGGAAGTTTCTGGTTGCCAACGCTTTCAAAACCAAGTATTTTCTGTGCCTTTCTTTTCACTCTAAGTAAAAGTGGAACATAAACTCCCTCAATACCAGCTAAACCAGAAAGAATTTTCTCTTTTGATAAACCCTTCACCTCGGCATAAGCCTCTAAAATGTCCAACAAAACTTCCTCTCCTTCGCCTACCACAAATAGGTCAATATAAGATGAAAGTGGCTCGGGATTGTAAGCTCCAGGACCCCCAGCAATAACCAGGGGACCGTTTTTTCTCTCTTCGGCTTTTAAAGGCAATGGCACTAAAGAAAGAATAGTCAAGACATCCGGATAGTTATACTCGGTTTGCAAGGTAAAACCCAAAAGATCGAAATTTTTTAAAGGAGTTTTGGTTTCCCAACTCCACCAGGGAATCTGGTTGCTCTTGAGTTTCGCAATTAAATCTGGAGCCGGAAGATAAGACCGTTCACACTTCCATTTGGGCAAAGAATTCACTAAACGATACAAAATAATTATCCCAAGGTTTGAAAAACCTATTTCATAAAGATCAGGATAGATCAAAGCAAGAGAAAATGACGCCTTTTTATGAGCTACACCCCATTCTGTGCCCAAATAACGAGAGGGCTTTTCTGACTCAAGTATCAGCTTCTCAACCAACTCTAAAGATAGTGTGCTTCTCATAAAACCTTTTTTTCCTCAAAAAAGCCGAATCTATTGAACGATAAACCAAAAAAGTTGACAGACCGGTTGCCAAGGCTCTGCTAATTTTCCTTTTTTGAAAGCTAACAAAACGGAAACTAGCCATTTGAACAAAGGCAGCTGGTAACGAAACCAAGAAAAGGAAAAAAAAGAAATCCCTTTTGCTGATGTTTAAATCAACAATGCCAAAAAGCTGACTCAAGTTTCTTAAGTTAGCGAAGAGAAAATCAGGAAAAGAATGTAAGTTTTGTAGAGCACGCCAACCCAAGTTAAAAGCA
The DNA here is from genome assembly GCA_938091145.1 of uncultured bacterium. GTDB lineage: Bacteria > Actinomycetota > Aquicultoria > SKW223 > CALKMS01 > CALKMS01. Next base: position 243 of record CALKMS010000098.1, on the reverse strand, counting down.
GAATTAGCGATAATAAGCTCTTTTAAAAAAGGCAAAAAAATTGGGTAGCTTCTAGCCAAAGCAATCTTTTTTTCGCCAGCCAGCCTTAGAGCTCCTTTTAAAAATTCCTCAAAATCATTTTCCTGATTCCAAACAAAGAGCCGATGAGAGGGAATCCCTGCTTTTCGTCCGATTCGGAAAGATTCGGCTAGATTTGGAAAAGCAAAAGAAATCACCAGATAATTAGCCCGAATTTTGATAAGC